>JANMSL010000351.1:0-3534 GCA_031389245.1 Lysobacterales bacterium
GAAATTAGAAACCTATTCACCGTGCGTGAGAACCCGGTTGCGGCAGGGCTCTCCAGCGCCCCACAGCGGTTCCAGGCTTACCTTTTTGAACCCGCACTTCCCTATGTCGAACTGACCAACGTCAAACTACGGCCCGCATCCATCATGGATCGACTCGATGAAAGCCAGTGTCTGGCCGTGCTTCTGCATGGTGAAGGCGGGCATGGGAAAACCCGGCTGGCGGTGGAAGCAGGCTTTGTAGCGCAGCGCAAAGGCTGGACGACGCTGATCGCGAAAGTCGACATTAACGCTTCGCATCTGGATGAAATCGCTGCGACCGCGGGAGGAAGCAGGATACTGATCATTTTGGACTACGCGGAGCGGGTCGCCGCTTTTGGGAGCATCCTGCAAAGGGTCTCTGAACTTCAGGCAGATGGGGCGCATATCCGCGTACTCGCAACCTGTCGGCCGCGGCATTGGCACGCACTGGCAGATGCCGCCGATGGAATCACCGCGATAGAGGTGACGCCAGACGCTGGCAAAGACGTAGTTCGCTTGATTCTGGGCGCGGAGCTCGAGCTGTACGTCAGGCACTGCAAGACGATCCCGGTGTTCGCCGCATTTGTGCGACTGCTTTATGACCGTGGCCAGCGCACCTCCCTTCAAACGCTGCTCGGAACGAACGATTTCCGTACCTGGCTTCGCAACCACGTGCGTCGGATGACGGGCGACGAAGTCGACAAGTTCGAACTGGCCGCGTTGCTCGCAGCGATGCCGACGAAGAACGCCATCGTGGAATCAATGGCGGTGGCAAGGCCTGCCATCAAGTCCTACAGTGAATCGCTTATGGACGACGGCTGGCTAAATTACGAAGTCAGCGCCACCGATGAATGGACTTGTGCGCACGATCTTCTTGTGGACGGCGCGTTGCTGGATCTTTTCGACGTCGCAGGCAGCCGCGACTACCACGGCAGGGCGTTGCTTGATTTTGCGCTTCGGCATGACAGCGTCGCAAACACCATTCAGGCCCTTGCACGGTTGGCCCATGAGGACATTCTTCTCGCCATCAAATGGCCAACGCTGTTCACCAGGCTTGCTGGAAATTGGGGACCCTATGTGGCGGACATCGCCACCAGCGGGCTCATTGCCGGCGACGAGCTGATCAAGTGGCTTGAGTCGGGATCCGAAACTAAGCGGGACCTCGTGCAGCTCCCTCAAATGCGCGTCGCGCTGTCGCGGGCACTTCGCGAAGCAAACCTTACAGAAAGCGCAACGAGGGGACGGTGGCATTCATGGGTAACCGCAACAGTCGAAGCACTCAGCACGCAGATGGCTGGGGAAAGCGCTTCATTTCTTGGCCATTGGTTGCGGGCGAGCAAGGCACCCGCAGAGAGCCTCGCATTGGTAGAGGCGTGGATCAACAACTTTGGAGGCGCCCGATCGGCCAGCTTTGTCTATCGTTACTGGCTGATTACCGGTGGAAAATCAGTCGAAATTGATCGGCGTCTGATGCTTTGGCTTGATGCGAATTCGTCCCAGTACCAGTCAATGTATGTCATCACGGCATGGCTCGAATCCGGTCGGAATTTCAAGGTGGTCGAACCCAGCATCGGTCTCTGGCTGAGGATGGGCAAGTTCCTTGAATCGCACAAGGCCTACTATGTGCACAGAAGCTGGCTAGGCTGCGGCGCAACGGCTGAGCGATTCCTACCGGAGTTAGTCCGTTGGTTTGAGTTGCACGCGGCTTCATTCGATGCGATAGAAGTCATGACCGCTTGGCTGAGCAACGCCAAGCGCACCCACTCCGATCCATCGAGCGTTAGCCAAGTGATGGCTGAATACGTGGCCATCTGGCTCCGGAGCGGGAACAACTCTCTGCACAAGCGTGCGCATTATCTTTATTTGGGCTGGATAAACGCCGGTGGCGACATCGCAGTTATCCTTCCGGATTTCCTGGCCTGGCTGAAGCTCTATGCCATCGACAGCGAAACTGAACAGCTTCTCAACGCCTATCTGGTCGCGCGGTACCCATACGCCGCGATCGAATTTGCCGTCACCGCTTGGTTGACCGAGTACATTGACGATCCTCGCATTGCGTTTCTTATCGGAAGGTGGCTTGCCTCGGGCGGCGAGCCGTCTGCTGTGGAGGCGGGAGTCATGCGATGGATGTCACATCCCGACAGCCTAGAACACATTTGGACGCCCACCATTTTTCGACACTGGATCAAGGGTCGTGGCACCGCCGGCATCGACCAGGTTCGAAAGTCATTGGTGGCATGGCTTGAAAAGCACGGCAAGTCGGACACCGCAGCCAGTCTTCTGGGTCTGTGTGTAAAACACGGTGGCGTGAAGCAGTTTGGTCGCTTTGCTCTGGACTGGCTCTCAGAGCGCGCCAACAAGCAGAATGTCCGGGCTATCCAAATTCTGACTGCTTGGATGAGCGCGGGTGGAGAACTCCTTCCCATTGAAATGCATGTCATCCAATGGCTAGATATTGCACAGGAATGTGATCAAGAAAGAAGGAAAAAATTCCTTGCCACCTGCTTGAAAGTGCGTGATGCAGCTTCACCGCGCCTGGCGACCGCAATTGCGACGCACAGGAGCGTGGCGGCAATTGATTTTCATGCCTCTAGTGTGCCGCTTACGCCCGAGCCAAATATCCAGCGATGACGCCTGTGACCAGGTACCGACGATGTTTTGTCGCTGCTGCACCAATTGCAGCGCCTTGTGATGTCACAGCCGAAACCGCGGCCATTTTCCAGGATGGTGAGCAACACCTTTCAGTCCAGTAGCCGTCCTGCAAATAGGCGAGGATCCTCACAAACTCTCCATCGTCTCTCTTGCCGCTGATGGTTTCCATTGCGTTTGAAGCGCGTCCTCGAGTAATCCTCGCATGAACTTGATGCGCCTTCTTGTGAACAGCATTGGAGGTCCCATCGGATTTTACGATACCGTCTTGTCGGCGCTGCGTTCCGCGGCGCAGTCTTCCCGAGCGGATCAATGCATGTACAGGCGAGGTGCTGAGCGCGTCGTCTGGTGCTTTCTCCATATTTTTGCAGACAAGAGGTCAGCTTGCGCATGCTTTCCGGTGCACGCTGCCCGAGTGCGAGGCGAATCTGGATAGCGCACGCAACCTGATGGGAGGCACGGGCAACTTGCTCAATGTGACACGGGTTTGTGGCCAACGGGCCGCCTCAGCGCTTCCTCAGCCCCAGCACCATCACCGCGCCCACCACCAGCAGGGCGCCGGCCACCTGCACTGGCGCAATCGCCTGGCCCAGGACCAGCCAGGCCAGCACCAGCGCAAACACCGGCTCCACATTCATGATGGCCGAGTTGCCGACCACGCCGAGTTTGGGCAGCACAGTGAACATGATGGTGAAGGCCGTGCCGTAGAGAAAAGTCAGCGCCGCCAGACCCCACCAGCCGACGGGGGCCTGCGGCAGGTGAAAGCCGCCCTGCACAGCCACGCTGGCCAGCGCGAACAGCCCGACGCTGGCCATAGTTGTGAGTGTGCGCACGCGCCCGTCCACGTCGCCAGCCTCGTGCTGGGTC
>JANMSL010000384.1:0-6223 GCA_031389245.1 Lysobacterales bacterium
CACGCCGCTCCCACAAACACCGCTCCCACAGTGCGGTCGCTGGTGCATACTTGCGTTTCACTCACCGCTGCGGAAACCTTCAATCCATGGGGCACACGATCACACTCACCGCAGCCGATGGCCACACGTTCTGCGGGTGGCTGGAGCTGCCTGCAGAACCACCATTGGGCAGCGTCGTTGTACTGCAGGAAATCTTTGGGGTAAATGCGCACATCCGGCAGGTCTGCGCACAATTCGCAGCCAACGGATTTGCTGCGATCGCGCCTCAGCTGTTCGATCGAGTGGGCGGCAATGTGGAATACGGCTATGACGAGGCCGGAGTCGCGGGCGGGCGCAGCCTCATCGCTGAAATGACCTGGGAAGACGCGCTTCGCGATGTCGCAGCAGCGGCGGCTCACGCGCAGCGCTTCGGCAGCGTCGGCGCCGTGGGCTATTGCTGGGGCGGCACATTGGCCTGGCTCTGCGCCACGCGCCTGGGTTTACCCGCAGTCAGTTATTACGGGGCACGCTCGTTGCCATTCGTTGACGAGTTTGCGCAGGCGCCGGTGATCTTGCACTTCGGCGAAAGCGATCCGCTGATCTCAGCGCAGTATCGCGAGGCTTTCGCTCAATCCCAACCGTCGATCCCACAGTTTGTCTATGCCGCGGGGCATGGCTTCAACTGCAATGAGCGCGCCGATTTCCACGCCGAATCGGCGGCCATTGCCTGGCGCCGCACCCTCGGGTTTTTTCGCGACCATCTTCGACCGGCCGCCGAGTTTGCGCTGCATCCGAAACTTGAAGAGGATGCGATCGAGGTCGGCGACTTGTCGCTATGCCGCGTGCTGCTGATGAACGATGCCCGCTATCCGTGGCTGATCCTGGTGCCGCGCTGCGCGCAAGCAAGCGAAATCATCGACCTCGAAGCGTCTGACCGTGGCCGCCTGATGGAGGAAATCGCGATCGCCAGCGAAGCCATGCGCAGCGTATTCGAACCCGAGAAACTCAACGTCGCGGCGCTGGGCAATGTGGTACCGCAGTTACACGTGCACATTGTTGCGCGCTATGCCAGTGATGGCGCTTGGCCCGCACCCGTGTGGGGCGTCGGTACTGCTGAGCCGTACAAAACTGGCCAGGTGCACGCGACCCTAAAGTCACTGCGCGAGGCGTTTGAGTTCTTGTAAGGGTGGGTGCAACCCACCATTGTGGAATCTGCCGAAAATGTTGGGTTGCACCCACCCAGCAACTGCACGACGAGCTCTGCAGCTACAACTCGCGCGTGCTGCCTTTTTCCTTGCGCATTGCCCTCAAGCCCGATCGCTTGGCGGCAACAGCGAACAATTCCTCGCCTTCATCGCCGCCAACGTCAGCGCCGATCAGAACGACTTCAGTGACACCATCATCTTCCTTGATGGCGCCCAGATAGCCCTCCAGCTGCTTGGGGCCAAAGGTGTAGCCGTCGGCTTGATAGCGCGGCCCTTTGATCAATTTGATATTTACCGACTCCGCAGCGATCGACGGACTGGCGATTGCCACCAGCGTCATCGCCAACAAGCTGTTTGCCCATGCCAAACTGGTGCGTTTCATCTTCCCTCTCCCAGAAAAACGTCAAACCGTCACTACTCGCGTACCCGCGATCAGATCGTGAATGCAGCGACGGTCTTCGCGGAAAATGAACAGTGCATCGACCAACCCGTACACCATGTTGATAATTGGAACCAAGGCAATCAGTTGACCTACGCCATAACGCAGCCCGACCAGTCGAAAAAACTCGGGCTTGTTGCCATTCAGATCCACGATACGCATACCTAGCAGTTTCTTGGCGACGGTCTGACCCGATTTATTGAGCAGGTAGCCGTTGACCACCAGGAAGCAGATAAACCCGGTGACGCCGATTCCTGCTTGCCAGCCCAAGCCCGGCTGTTGACCGCTCATCGCAAGCTGTATGTAGCCGGAGGCAAACATCAGCGGAATGAGTAGCAACCCAAGGATCAGGCCGTCAACGATTGCACCGGCCAGGCGCATGCCGCGACCGGCCAGTTCCAACTGACCGGACTCTGCGAAGTCTGCAACAACAGCTTGTGGCGCCGCGTACGGATTGCTCGGTATCTGTGGTGGTTGCTGCATGACGATCTCCTGGTTGAATGTTGCTGGGTTGAATCAGGTTCGCGGTAGCGTAACGCCGCGCTGCCCCTGGTACTTGCCGCCACGGTCACGATAGCTGATTTCACATTCTTCGTCGGATTCAAAGAACAACATTTGCGCCACGCCCTCGTTGGCATAAATGCGCGCCGGCAACGTCGTTGTGTTGCTGAACTCCAGTGTCACGTGCCCTTCCCACTCGGGCTCCAGTGGGGTCACATTGACGATGATCCCACAGCGCGCGTAGGTGCTCTTGCCCAGGCAGATGGTAAGCACGCTGCGCGGGATTCGAAAGTACTCGACCGTGCGCGCCAAAGCGAACGAGTTAGGCGGGATGATGCAGACGTCTGCGTTCACGTCGACGAAACTCTGCGGATCGAATTGTTTGGGGTCGACAATTGTCGAGTTGATGTTGGTAAAAATCTTGAACTCGCCGGCGCAGCGCACGTCGTAGCCATAGCTCGACGTGCCATAGGAGATCAGTTTGCCGCCACTGGCATTGGCGCGCACCTGGCCGGGCTCGAAGGGATCGATCATGCCGTGCTGCTCGGCCATGCGCCGGATCCACTTGTCGGGTTTGATGCTCATGGGGTTTCTCGAAGCTTAGTGTAGGAGCGGCGTGAGTCGCGATTCTGGACAGTTCAGCAATACATGCAATCGCGGCTCATGCCGCTCCTACAGTCTCTAGGTGTCTTGGATGACGATGTTGGGAAACGCGATCTTCTTGTTGCGGGCTTGCAGACTCAGGCGCGCTGCGGTCTTGCGCGCGATCTCGCGATAAATACGCGCTGCATCGGACGCAGGTGCGGCGACCACGGTCGGCGTGCCGCCATCGGCCTGCTCGCGAATATGCATGGCCAGCGGCAGCGAGCCAAGCAGGGGCACGCCATAGTCGGTGGACATGCGCTCGCCGCCACCGGAACCGAACACGTGTTCGCTATGGCCGCACTGACTGCAAGTATGCAATGCCATGTTCTCGACGATGCCCAGCACCGGCACCTCGACCTTTTCAAACATACGCAAACCCTTGCGCGCATCCAGCAGTGCGATGTCCTGCGGCGTAGTCACGATGATCGCGCCCGACACTGGCACGCGTTGGCACAGTGTCAACTGTATATCCCCGGTGCCCGGCGGCAGATCGATCACCAGGTAATCCAGATCCACCCAGTTGGTATCGTTGAGCAATTGCTGCAGCGCCTGGGTGACCATCGGACCGCGCCAAATCATCGGCGTGTCCTCTTCGACCAGAAACCCGATCGACATGACCTGCACTCCGTGTGCAATCTTGGGCTCGATCGACTTGCCGTCCTTGGAATCGGGCTTGCCGCCAACCCCCATCATGCGCGGCTGGCTGGGGCCGTAGATATCCGCATCGAGAATGCCAACGTTGGCGCCTTCGGCATGTAGCGCCAAGGCGAGATTGGCGGCAGTGGTGGACTTGCCGACGCCACCTTTGCCCGATGCCACCGCAATGATATTTTTCACATTGGGCATCGGTGTCAGATCTTTCTGCACGCGGTGCGCAAATACCCGGCAACCGACATGCACGGTCGCAGCAACGATTGCCGGATCAGCGGTGAGCACCTTCTGCACTTGATCGGCAAGCGTCGCCTGCCAGGAAAGTGCGGGATACGGCAACAGGAGATCAACCGCGACCTTGTCGCCATCGACCCCGATACCTTTGAGCGAACCACCGGCGACCAAGTCCAGCCCGGTATGCGGGTCGATGATGGTCTTGAGCAACGCTTCGGCGCGTTCCTTGGCCAAGCTCATGACTAATTCTCATTGAACAATTTGGCCGCGCAGTTTAACGTGAAAGAACAGGCAGAGAAGGTCAATCTCACTCGCCGATGTTCATCGGTTGGAACGGTCGGTTGCGTGCCATGGACAAGCGATCGGACCAACACACGGCGGCTATGCCGACGGGCCGGACGGGCCGGGGAACGGTTAATCGGCGACCACTACTTTCATGCAGTGGAACGCTCTATCCCGCTACACAATAGTCAGCCAAGCCGGCACGGCATGGCATGATGACGGAACTTCGTGCCCGGACAAACCGGCGCCGCCCCCTCAGGAAAACTGCAACCGATGTCAGCCCCACGCCAGATTCTCGTCTCCAGCGCCCTACCCTACGCCAACGGCCCCCTGCATTTGGGTCATCTGGTGGGCTACATCCAGGCCGATATCTGGGTGCGGGCGCGACGCATGGCCGGTGATACGGTGCATTTCGTCTGCGCCGACGATGCCCATGGCACCCCGATCATGCTGGCCGCAGAAAAAGCCGGCGTCAGTGCCGAAGCCTTCATCAACGGCATCCGCCAGGGCCACGAGGACGATTTTGCGCAATTCCAGGTGCACTTCGATCACTATCACAGCACGCATAGCCCGGAAAACCGTGTGCTGGCGGAGTTTTTCTACACGCGGCTGAAAGCTGCTGGTCACATCTCCAGTCGCACGATCCAGCAGTTTTATGACCCACTGAAGGCGATGTTCCTGCCGGATCGCTACATCAAGGGCGAATGCCCCAAGTGCGGCGCCAAGGATCAATACGGCGACAACTGCGAGGTCTGCGGCGCGGCATATTCGCCCACCGACCTGAAGAATCCGTATTCGGTGGTCTCCGGCGCCACACCGGTGATGCAGGACACCGAGCATTTCTTTTTCGAACTCGCGCATTTCACCGAATTCCTGCGTGGCTGGATGGCTGGCGACAGGGCGCACAGCGCGGTCAAGGGCAAGCTCAACGAATGGCTGGAAGCGGGGCTACGCAGCTGGGATATCTCACGTGATGCACCCTATTTCGGATTTGAAATCCCGGATGCGCCTGGCAAATATTTCTACGTATGGCTGGATGCACCGATCGGCTATCTGGCAAGTTTCCGCGCCTACTGCGATCTGAACCCGGGCATTGACTTCGATCAGTTTCTCGGCGCCGACAGCAAGGCCGAGATGCATCATTTCCTGGGCAAGGACATCATCAATTTTCACGGCCTGTTCTGGCCGGCGATGCTTCACGGCGCCGGTTTGCGCACGCCGACAGCATTACACGTCAATGGCTATCTGACGGTCAACGGCGCCAAGATGTCCAAGTCTCGCGGAACCTTTATCCAGGCCCGCACCTATCTTGACGCTGGCTTGAATCCCGAACATCTGCGTTATTACTTTGCAGCCAAAACCGGCGCGGGCGTCGATGACGTCGATCTGAATCTGGAGGACTTTGTCGCGCGTGTGAACTCCGATCTGGTCGGCAAGTTCGTCAACATCGCCAGTCGATGTGCCGGATTTATCAGCAAGCGCTTTGATGGGCGGCTGGCCAAAAGCTTGCCCGATTTCGGCATGTACGTGCGTTTTGTTGCTGCCACCAAGGAGGTGGGGGAAGCGTTCGCGGCCTGCGAGTTCAGCCAGGCGACACGCCTGACCATGCAGCTCGCAGACGAGGCAAATCGCTACATTGACGACAAGAAACCCTGGGTCATCGCCAAGCACGAAGGCGCCGATGCCGAACTGCAAGAGGTGTGCACGCAGGGGCTCAATCTGTTTCGCGTCCTGGCACTATGTCTGCAGTCGATTCTGCCCGACACCTGCGCGCGCGCCGCGAAATTCCTGAATGCGCCGTCCGCGCGCTGGAGTGATATCGACCAGCCGCTGCTCGGACACACGATCAACGCCTATGAGCCGCTGATGACCCGTATCGATCCCAAGGCAATTGAAGCGATGGTAGAGGCGAGCAAGGACTCGCTGCAGGTTGGAGCGGCGTCAGCCGCGATTCCCAACACTGCTGCAGCGCAGGCAATCGCGGCTCACGCCGCTCCCACAATATCGCCCACTATCACCATGGACGAATTCGCCAAACTCGACTTGCGCATCGGCAAGGTGATCGAGTGCAGCTTCATCGACGGCTCGGACAAGTTGCTGCGCTTCAAACTTGATGCCGGCGCACTCGGCGAACGCCAGATTTTTTCTGGCATCCGCGCGGCCTATGGCGAACCGGAAAAACTGATCGGCCGCAATGTCGTCTACATCGCCAACCTGGCGCCGCGCAAGATGCGCTTCGGTGTGTCCGAGGGCATGATTCTGTCGGCGGGCACGGGCGATGCCGATC
>JANMSL010000392.1:0-7875 GCA_031389245.1 Lysobacterales bacterium
GACTGGATTCTCGGGCTCTTCCTCAGGGTCGGATCAGATTATCAATCAAGCACTCGCGAATCGACTCTCAGGTCGCGACAACGGATTCCCGATTGGTGTGCCGTCGACAATCGGAGGAATAATAGTTCCTGCCCTGGGCGATCGACTGAACGTGAATCTCCCCGTCGTCAATCCTGCGGGTTCTATTGGTTGGGCGGTGCTGGGCGCCAATTACATCCTCGATCTGGAACTATCAGCATTGGAAAGTGAGGGTCGTGGCGAGGTTATTTCCAACCCGCGTGTCATCACCACCAACCAGCGAGAAGCGCTGATTCGCCAGGGTAACGAAATCGGCTACGTGACCACGACCATCAGCCCAACCGGTGGTATCACCTCCTCCGTCCAGTTCAAACCGGTCGAGCTGGTCTTGAAGGCTACGCCTACGATTACCCAGGACGATCGCATCTTCCTCGCAGTGGACGTGAAAAAAGAAGAGGTCACCGGATTCACGAGAGTAGACAACAACGACGTCCCGTCGATCGCTACCCGCAGTGTAAACACGGCGGTGTTGATTGAGAACGGGCAGACTGTAGTACTAGGTGGAATTTACGAGTTTCAAAGTCGCGAAGACCTGACAAAAGTCCCCTTCCTCGGCGACCTTCCCGGACTCGGCAACCTTTTCAAGACCAGGGCGCGCAGCAATTCAAAAGCTGAGCTCCTTATTTTTGTGACCCCGAAAATCCTGCGGCAGAGAGGAAAGTCATAAGTGCCAACCATGCAGGGTCAATCCCGGTTTGTCACAAATTTGAGCAACGATTTTTGGAGAATTCCCATGGGTATTAAGTTCAAGACTGGTGTGATTGCGCTCGTCGGTTTGCTTTTAGCAAGCTGCGGCGGCGGAGGCGGCGGCGACCCGTTCATTCCGGTGCCGAATACTCCGTCGGTAACCATTGCTTTGGGCCAGAACCAAACCACACCGCGATCGCTTGTCGACGTTTTGGTAACCGTGAAGCTGGGGCCAAATCCAGCACCGAATGGCACCGAAGTGGTGCTGCAGGTCAGTCCTTTGGGCGCTGGCGTGGTGACTTTCGCCAACGCGTCGGGCACTGGTACAACAGTGATGCATCCGACCGACCGCGCCACGGGTACCGTGGCGGGTGGCGTTGCCAATTTCAGATTTCACAGTCGCGGGGTTGGCAATGCAGTGCTGACTGCGTCAGCGTCGATCACCGGGCAAACTACGGTGGCTCAATCAGCGAATATTGCTGTCGTAGCAGGCCCCCCGTCTGATCCTCGCCTTCGCTTAAGCGCGGCCACACTAACCTTGCCGCCCAATGTGTTTGGTGTGTCCCCGTTCATTGGCTCGCCTTTCATGTCCGAGGTGGTGATCACCTGGCGCCGGCTGAATGGCGATCTCGTGACCACGGTTCCGATCGATCCTCCGCGCTCGCTGGTTACCAGCGTGTCGGTAAACCCGGTCAATCCATCAGGTGGTTTTACCACTCTTGACGTTGGGTCTACCGCTGACGTTGATGAGTTTCTGGTCAGGCTAGGCCAAGATACTGTCAATATGATCGCTGGTCTGGGAACGATATTTGTCCATTCCGGCAACGTTCCTCATCAGTTCACGGTTACCGTTACCGCACTTGATCCGGACACAGACGAAACCATTGAGGCATCGTTGGTGTTCAACGTAGCCAGCACTACTCTGCCGTTGCCAAGTACGATCACCCTCACGCGTACAGGTCTGGCCGTGTATGCCACTGGTGCAGGCGGCAACAGCACCGAACAGCTGATCGCCAACGTGCGCGACGGGAGCAACTTGTTTGTGCCCGATCCGAGAGTAGGCAACACACGCTGGAATAACGTGCGATTCGAAATCGTCGGCGGTGCTCAGGGTGGCGAACGACTTCGCGGCATCTCGGCTTCCGGAGCCCAGGTGACCGGGTCATCTATCTCCGCTGCTACAGCGCAAGGTATTGCTCAAGTTGCGTACGAGTCCGGTACGCGCCAAGGCAGTATTCGCATACGAGCCATTGCAGATCGCGCGGACAACAACGTCGATAACGGCATCACCGAGCCAGTCGAAGCGTTTACCGATATCACCGTCTCCGACGGCAAGCTGTTTGATCTGGACATCACTTCTCCCGCATTGGATTCCTTGATTGTCAACGGCACAGCGGACGAAGCCTTTCCCAGTGGGGTCGACCCGGATGGAACCTACAGTTTGACGGTCGCCGCTATTGCAACCGATCGTCTGGGCAATCCGGTTCTGCCAGGTACCGAGATTCGTTTCGGCAAAATCGATCATCCGTTGGAGCGCAACGCGTTTATTATTGCCGACGACGATGGCGACCCGCAGGAAGGCGGTACAGGATTTACCGACATAGACGGTGCCTTTACTACGCTCGGTGCGGGCGTAGGACCCGGCGATACGGTAGTCGTCTTCGGCGAGGATGTGCCGGGCAACCGTGATCTGGAAGGCGCGCGTACAGTGCAATCGGTGAACTCACCAGCCAGCATCACGGTGAATCGCCGTTGGAATTTCAATGACGACACCGGGGTGAGCGTCAACAGTGGCCCGATCCTGCCCTACGTCATCGGTCGCTCGGTGGATGGCAACATCACCGCAGTCTCGTTCACCGATGTAAACGGCGTCGCGCGCACCACGCTGAACTATCCGGTCTCCAAGCTGGGCAAGCTCGCTGCGGTCTATGCTCAAGGCAATGGCGACATCGTCAACAGTCTCCCCGAGTTGGTGACTGATGCCGAGTTCTTCCGCTTTGCGGGTGTCGCGCCGGGTACTCTGACCGCCAGTCCGAGCGCCATCCCGGGCAATCGCACGGTATCGATTGACGTCTGCTATTTCGATGACCTGGAAAACCCGATCTCGGGCAGCTTCATCAACTTCGCATTCAGCGGATTGAGCGGCGGTACGGGGACGGTTGATGGAGTCAGTCTCTCAGGGACCATCGCCCAGCCGACCGGGCCCGATGGTTGCGTGACTGTCTCGGCGCGAACCACCGGCATGGTCCCACCAGCCGGTGGCGGCGGTACTCCACTGCTGACGTTCTCGGTCGGGACAGCGACTGCTGAGGTCGATATCGTTACAGGAAGCGTGCTGTTGTCGGCTGCGCCCGTCAGCTTTACCGGTGACGGTGGTCGGCAGGTGCTGCTGACGCTGACCGATGCGGACGGTAATCCGGTCCAAGGCGTGATCATCTCTGGCATGTGCACAGTGAGCGGTGCAGGCACTTTGAACATCACCACGCCGCCGCCAGCGACCAATGCCCAAGGACAGGCGATTGCAATTGTCACCGCGAACGGATTCACCCTCACCGGAACGGCGGTGGGTCCGACCGGCAGCTGCACCTTTAGTGCTGGTGCGGCAATGGTGACGGTCACTTGGGCCAGCGAAGACGCGTGTACGCAATTCAGCCCAATCGCTCCGGTCGGGTGCCCGCGTGCAACGCTTAATCTCACGATTCTTGGAGTTGGCACCGCAGTCAGCAACCCGATCGGCATGAACTGCGTAGGTCCAACCGTCGGTGCATGTACTGCAAGTTGGGCGCCGGGAACTGGGGTGGTGCTCACGCTGAGTTCGGTCCCGACCAGTTGGGGCGGGGCGTGCGCGGCCTTTGGAAACGCGCAAGTGGTGACCGTGGTATTGGGCGCCGCTGGCAGCACGACGAGCTGTACGGTTACGTTCCCGTAGCAGCTCTAACTGCGGATGTAAAAAAGAGGGGGCTTCGGCCCCCTTTTTTTCGTTGCACTCCGATACGCGAACGGCTGTAGGCGCCTGCTACGATGGACACTGGACGAGCACTCGGCATACGCACATGGCGCAGTCTAGACTTGAGTTTGCCCCCGGAGAGGTGGTTTTTCGCGAAGGCGACCCACCCACGTCGGCGTTTCTCATTGAGTCTGGTCAGATTGAAATACTTACCGTGCAAGATGGTGAGCCGTTCGTACTCAGCGTGCTTGGGGCCGGCGATTTACTTGGTGAGATGGCCATCATCGACGAGGCTCCGCGCACCGCAACCGCGAGGGCTCTGACCACTGCCGCCCTGATTGCAGTTGACGGCAAGCAGCTTTCCGAACGCATTGAAGCCAGCGATCCAATCGTCCGTGCGCTGCTCAAGGGGCAATTGACGCGCTATCGCCAGGCATTGCAGAGCCTGCGCGGACAACCCCCTGTCATTTCCATCAGCAGCCAGGGTCAACGGGCCGTGGATGGCGATGGGTACGACGATGGGGCCGTGGCCAAGATTCGCCTCGAGACGCAGTTGCGCGATGCCATTGCCGCGCACGCGCTGGAAGTCCGGTTCCAGCCCATTTACGAGATCGCAGCGGAACGAATTGCGGGTTATGAGGCCTTGGTTCGTTGGACGCACCCGGTACGCGGGCCGATTTCTCCGGTTGAATTCATCGCATTGGCGGAAGAAACTTCATTGATTCTTCCAGTCGGTCAGTACGTGCTGGATCGAGTGGCAGAAGCGCTTGCGCTGTTGCAACAATCCGGCGTCAAACCGCTACCTTTTGTCGCCGTCAACATGTCGGGTCGACAACTGGGCGAGCTCGACATGCTCGGCGCGGTGCGCGAAACCTGCGCGCGCAACGGTATTGATCCACGTCTGATCAAAATTGAAGTTACCGAAAGCCTGACACTGGATGTCGACAAAGTCGCCGAGTTGATCAGACGGGCCCAAGTGGAGGGCATCATGGTAGCCCTCGACGACTTCGGTACCGGGCATTCAAATCTTGGACACCTGCACAAGCTCAGATTCAACACGGTAAAGCTGGATCAGGGTTTTGTGCGGCAGATGCTTGAAGCGCCGCGCTGCCATTCGATCGTGCGCGCGATCGTAGCGATGGTCCACGCGCTCGAAGCAGACCTTGTCGCCGAAGGCGTGGAGACGCGCGCCCAACTCGACGCGTTGGCCGAGATGAATTGTCGCTACGCGCAGGGCTATCTGATCGGACGACCACAGACCTTTGCCGAGATGCAAGGAAACCATAGCATCTGATACGCACAACGTTCGAAAGTGGAAGGGAGTCTTCGTCGCGCCGCATGGCTTCCATCGACCCTACGCAGCTACACTGCCCAACTTTTGTGAGGATGCGCGATGCCAGGATCAGGACACCTGTGCGCGATGGCAATGGCTATTGTTGCAACCCGGCCAGATCGGTGACAGTCGAAACATGGACACGACGTATGTGCTCATATATCTCGGTCTCGCTGTGATGGGGCGCATGAAGCAACTGGCTGTCGCCACCGACCTTGACGTTGCGATGATCTTCATCATGGGGTGAACAATGTAATGGGCATCTACCTGCTGGCGCCCCTGGTCAAGCACGAGCTCGGCAGCTATCTGCGGCGCCGGTGCAACAACGAGATCAAGCGCTCTCGCATCGCTCCGGATCTCCCCCGCGCCCCTCGCTGACACGATTCATTCATTCATTCGAACGCAGGAACACCGACATGACACATGCTTCCACTGGGGCTGAACCGTCCACAGGAATGCCGCTGCATATTAAAGTGCTGATCGGATTTGCATTGGGCACAATCATCGGGTTGATCGTGCATGCTCAGGGCCTGCAGAATGGCGAGGTGGTTCAGGGTTTCGTTACATACCTCGCCAAGCCATTTGGGCAGATATTCCTGAATTTGTTATTCATGCTGGTCGTGCCGCTGATGTTCTCGGCGTTGGTGCTGGGAGTGGCCGAGCTCGGAGACATTGCCAGTCTCGGTCGCCTGGGGTGGCGCACGCTGCTCTACACCGCGGTCGTAACTGGCATTGCCGTCGGGATTGGCCTATTGATGGTCAACCTGATTCAGCCTGGCGCGCATATGTCACCGGAACTGGTGCAGCAAGCGATGGCACAGTATTCGACCAGGGCCAGTGAAATCGCTACATCCGGCGCACAGCTCAACTTCATGGACTTGTTGGTCAACATCGTGCCGCACAATGTCATCGCCGCCGCTGCAGATGACAAGCAGAAGCTCGGCGTGGTGTTTTTCGCTTTGATGTTTGGCATCGGTATGGTGCTGACGCAAACACCGGCTACACAGGCATTCAAGCAGGCCTTGCAGGGCCTGTTTGAGATATGCATGAAACTCATCGGGCTGGTGATTCGACTCGCACCCTACGCAGTAGCCAGCTTTACCTTCATCCTCTGCGCAAATCTGGGACTGGATGTCATCTGGGGTCTAGGCTGGTTCGTTGCCACTGTGTTGTTGGCACTGGCGTTGCACATGTTTGTCGTATTGCCGCTGTGGGTTCGCTACATGGGCGGGATGCCAGTGCGCACCTTTTTTCGCGGCATCCAGGAAGCCATGTTGACTGCATTTGCTACCGCGTCTTCGACGGCCACGCTGCCGGTGACACTCCGGGTCGCGGAAGAGAACCTCAAACTTCCGCGCAAAACATCACGTTTTGTCTTGACCGTAGGCGCGTCAGCCAACCACCACGGAACTGCACTGTTCGAAGGAATTACTATTTTATTCCTTGCCCAGGTCTCGGGGCTTGAGCTGGCCCTCACACAGCAACTCCTTGTGCTCGTGCTGTGCATCCTCGGTGGCATTGGCACCGCTGGCATTCCGTCGGGATCATTACCGGTAATCGCGATGATCTGTGGCGTGATTGGTCTGGATCCAGCGGGTATCGCCATCATTCTGGGCGTCAATACATTCCTCGATATGTGCCGCACCTCGCTCAACGTCACCGGCGATCTGGCCACCGCCGTCGTAGTGGCGCACCGTTCGCGAGACTCGGATGCGCCAGAAGTGGAGGAAGGAATCGGAACACCCTAGAATTTGCGGCGGCACGCGTAAGCAAGACCCGGTGGAAGACCAGCAGCGGTCAGGTTCATCGCATCGGAGCGAGCCCCGATTCTGGCGTCGCCCCAAGTGAGATAGGCTTGCCGCATGTCTACTGATCGCCGCGCGCATATCGATGCGTTTCTCCAGCACCTGAGGGTGGTGAAGCGACTGTCCGCGCGAACCATCAGCGCCTACGACGAAGATCTGACTGCGTTGGATCAATGGATTGACACGACGGTGCCGCAGATGGACTGGGCAGCGATGCACGTAGAATCGGTTCGTGCGCATGTCGCCGCCGCGCATCGAGGGGGATTGTCCGGCACGTCGTTAGCGCGCCGGCTATCGGCGATGCGAAGTCTCTATCGCTATCTGATACGAGAAGGCAGGGCGCGCTCCAATCCAGCCGAAGGCGTGCGCGCGCCAAAGTCACCACGCAAGCTACCCAACGTGCTGGATGCGGACGAGATGAGCGCGTTCCTCGACTTGCCCGATGGCGCGCGCCTGGGCCTGCGCGACAAAGCCATGTTCGAGTTGTTCTACTCGTCCGCTTTACGACTATCCGAATTGTGTTCGCTTACCTGGTCCGCCTACGATCACGCCGAGGGGTTGGTTCGTGTCATCGGCAAGGGCGCAAAGACACGCATCGTGCCGGTGGGTTCGCATGCCGCGGCAGCGCTGGCTGATTGGCGCAGCGAGAGCGGTGGGCACAGAGATGCGCCGATCTTCACTGGACGAGGCGGGGCCGCCATCGCGCAGCGTACGGTGCAGGCACGTTTGAAGTTCTGGGCACAGCAGCAGGGGGTGTGGAAGCGCATGCATCCGCATTTGCTGAGGCACTCATGCGCGAGTCACTTGTTGGAGTCGAGCGGCAATCTGCGTGGCGTCCAGGAGATGCTCGGCCATGCCGATATCGCGACAACGCAGATTTATACGCATCTGGATTTCCAACACCTGGCCCGCGTCTACGATGCCGCCCACCCGCGAGCCCGCAAGCGCTGAACATGTAGGAGCGGCGTGAGCCGCGATTGCCTACGATCGCCAGCCTGGCAATCGCGGCTCACGCCGCTCCCACA
>JANMSL010000461.1:0-9797 GCA_031389245.1 Lysobacterales bacterium
CAAAACCACCACTTGCACCGGTGCGGTGATCCGCGCCACGGCGGCATGCAGTTTGGTCAGTCCGATGCCGACGGTTTTGTTCAATGGTTGGGGGCTGGCCACGCGTGCATCCAGACCGAGATTGGTCAACGCAATGCCGAAGCTGCGCAGCGCGGGGTCATTGCTGGAATCGGCGCCGCGCATCACCACGGCGGACATGGCTGCTTTACCCTCATCATAAAGACAAAGATCGAAACATTGCCCTGGGGCAGGCGCTGGGTTCGGCGTCCAGCCGGGCTCGAGCGCGGTGGCCGTACCGCCAATCCGAGCTCCGGTAAAAGTGAATCGAAGCCACTCGGGAATGATGCCGTTGACGGT
The DNA here is from genome assembly GCA_031389245.1 of Lysobacterales bacterium. Taxonomy (GTDB): domain Bacteria; phylum Pseudomonadota; class Gammaproteobacteria; order Xanthomonadales; family Ahniellaceae; genus 0-14-3-00-62-12. The sequence goes on from JANMSL010000461.1 coordinate 358, forward strand.
GCCATTGCCCGACGAAATCTGCGTTGCCGCTCTTGCGGTCTGCGCAAAACCGGCTTGAACGCGGCTCGGTGTCAGTGGTGGCACGGCCGCGATCGCCTGATCCTGCGTCTGCACCTGGATGCGTTGCAGTGACGTCAGATCATAAAGCGCGTTCATCCACAGCTGGTCGGTGTAATAGGTGCCGGGGCCGGTGATGATCGACAGATCCGCGCCGCCGGAGGGCTCGATCAATCCGATGGCGACGCTGTTGCGCGTCACCTCGGCAAAATTCTGCGTCAGCATGCGCGCCGTGTTCGAAGTCCAGTCGTCCAGGTAGCTGGCGTCGCCCGAGGCGAGGCCAACGAAACGGAATGCTTCGTAAAACTGTCCGGTGACGCGCCCGTTGAGCCGGGCATCGGCATCGGTGATCGGTGTGTTGGGCGCACAGACCGCGCCGAGTGGAACATTGCCGCGGCTCGGGCACAGGTACGCGCGAAAGCCGCTGGTGCCACGTTGCACAGTGCGCCACACCGTGTCATCGCCGGTCAGCCAGTAGTACAAAAACAGGTTGTCGAAATACTGGTGCGAACTATTGTTGTCGCTCCTGTAGCCGTTATACCCGGCAGGCGCCATGCCACAGCGAAACGTATTGTCGTTGGGGTCGCATTGATAAATCTGCGTGTGCAACATGCGCAATGCGGCAGGGAACGAAAGCTCCTGCAAGCGGCGTGCATCACCATGACGCAAAGCTGCGTAAACGGCGTTGGACGATGCATTGTGATAATCGGTCCAGGTCGTGCACCAATACGTGTCGTCCCAGTCATCAGCGGGGGTCGGGTCGTTGCCCGCGCCGCAGTCGATCTCTTCGCTGTTCACCGGATCACCCCACAGTCGTGGGAACAGGCCGTAGGTCATCAGGCCATAAAGGCCACGATCCAGACGTAGCTCGATGGTGCGATCGAGCGCGGCGTTGACGATACTGTCATAGCGATCCCACGGCGCTGCCAACGTACCGACGGGAATCTCGTCGATCGCGCGCGTGGCCGCGACCCAGGCTGCAGAGGGCAGGGCCAGCAAGGGTGCATTGAGGTCGGGCCAGATATCGGCGATGCCATTTTGCACAGTGGTCGCGGGCGGATTCGGTGCGATCGCATATTCGACATAGACGCCCTGGCGCAGACCGAGCCACACGCCGTTATCGATCAAATCGATTGCTACCGAGTTGTCGCTGAGTACCCGCAGCGCCTGCGGTTCGAAATGGTCCATTTCCTTGAGCGCGACCGCGAGCAGGCCTTCGCTGCCATTGGCGACCAGCACACCGCCGTCAGCAAAGCCGCCGGTCTGCAATGCTCCGCTCGGAAGGCGTTGTTCGAATTGCGCCGGCGCAGTGCGACTATTGCGGCGCAATTGACGCAGATGCGCAGTCTGTCCGAGCGTGAGCGGGCCAGAGGCGAACGCGGCTTCGGCATCGCCGAGCAGGCTGACGTTGGTGCCCGTACCGAGAAACGTCGTCAGCCGTTCGCGCCAGCGATCAATGCGCAGGCCATTGGGTTGACCGGCACAGACGATTTGACCGTCGCCGCAAAGATCGCCCTCCCAATCCAGCCATGAGCGCACATGCACCACAGTCGATCCCGCACGAAACGTGTAACGCCTGGTCAAGCCGAGACGACCGCCGCCAACTTCCGGCATGTCGATTTCGGCGGCGATCACGATCACTGCGGAAAGCGCGTCCTGATGCTCAATCTCGGCGCTGCGTATATCGACGATTGTTGTGCGGCTGACGCCACCCACCACCACTTCGAAACTGCCACCGACCACGGTGGTGTCGCCTTCGCCGGAGCGCGTGTAGTTGAACAGTCGCGTTCCATTGCGTGGCACATCAAATGTGCCAACACCGGTATCGACGGTGAAACTGCCGGCGTCCGGTTGAATGCTGAGCGTCACTGCTGGTGTTGGGTTGGTGACGCTGCCATCAATAACCAGGCGATAGTTGCGCGTGCTGTTGGCGGCCACACTGGCCGGAAAACTGGCCAGCACCCATTGGATCGGAGCGCTGGTGGCACTGAGCCCGGCATTCCAGCGTGCCAGTACGCGAAACTGTGCCGGCACTGCCAAGCCCACGTCATCGACAATCGCAAACCCCGTCGTGGTCAGCCGCGCCTGTGCCTGCGATAGGGGCATTCCCGAGCGCACGACGTAACCGGTTTGTGCATAGCTCGTCGTGTTTTCAACGCGAAGTTGCAACGTCGCCGGCATCGCCGGTAAGTAATCGGCGTTGGCGTTGCCTGTGGCGAATGCCGCGAAGAGCCCCGCAACGATCCGCAGGATGCAACATCTGATATTGAACATGGCGTTCCCCCAATCCATCGCGCGGCCCAATGCCGCGTGATCATTCGGTACAAGACGCAGCTAGACGCCCATCGCTCTCATCGCATGCAGTGTGACTTATCGGCACACCGAAGCTGACGTTGGGCTTCAAGACACCAAGCTACCGTGTTTCTCGGCGAGTGTTTGCAGCGAACCCGCGCGCAAGCGTTGCCTGCCCGTCATCCCGATCGCCACGTTGGCCGGGCAGGGCGAGTCGCCCCGGGGCTCGGCTGCAGGCCGGAGTGAGGAAATGCTTTAAGCGTGTAGAGAAATTGCCGGTCGCAGCCGCAGCAATCCTCGCGTCGCACGCTTCGATGGCAGTTTTCCCGTTGCTTGACATGCAAGTAAATACTTGCATATAGTGCACACCGTTGCTGGACATCGGCAACGGTGTTCCTGGCGACGGCGGGTGCCAAATGTTTTTTGCCTGGACAGCGCACGCAGTCGACTCAAGCAAACCGAGGGAGAAATGACGTGGCAGACATTCTGCATAGAGTCGGAATCCAATCATCCTTGGATCAGGTCTATCTGGCATTGACCACGCGCGATGGCCTGGCCGCGTGGTGGGCGAGCAACACGCAAGGCGAGGGCGAGGTGGGTGGCGTGCTGCAGTTTCGCTTTGGCGCCGGCGGTTTCGACATGAAAGTGCTGGAGCTCCTACCCGCCACGCGAGTGCTATGGCAAGTGGTCGATGGGCCCGAAGAATGGATTGGTACAAAGGTCAGTTGGACCCTCAAACAAGAAGGCGACTATGTCGTCGTTCTGTTCAAGCATCAGGGTTGGAAGGAGCCGGTGGAATTCATGCATCACTGCAGCACCAAGTGGGCCATTTTTCTGATGAGTTTGAAATCGCTGCTGGAAACAGGGAAGGGTGCGCCGGACCCGCACGACACCAAGATCGACAACTGGAACTGAAGCCGCGCCCTTGGACGTCGACAAAGTATTCAAAGCATTGGCTGACTCGGGCCGCAGGCGTCTGCTTGACCTGCTGCATGGTGACAACGGCCAGACGCTCACGGCACTGTGTGAGCACATGGACATGACACGACAAGCGGTGACCCAGCATTTGCAACTGCTCGAGGAAGCAAATCTCGTCGTCATTGTTTGGCAGGGTCGAGAGAAGTTGCACTATCTGAACCCTGTGCCGCTGTACGAGATCCAGGAACGCTGGATCGGAAAATTCGAGCGCAATCGCCTCGCTGCGTTGCGCGATCTCAAAAAGAAACTGGAAGGTGATGACAATGAAAAAGCCTAGCTTCGTCTACGTGTCCTACATCGCGACCACGCCGGAGAAAGTGTGGCAGGCATTCGTCGATACAGATGTGATGCGCCAGTACTGGATCGGTTCAAGCGGGGACTGTGCACGGGTGAATGTGTCGGACTGGAAGCCCGGTTCTGCATGGGAGCACCAGCGCGTGGACGATACGCGCACGGTGGACATCGTTGGCAAGGTGATCGAGAGCATTCCTCCGCGTCGGCTGGTTTTCACCTGGGCCAGGCCGATGGATGCGGCGGACGATTCGAAACATTCACGCGTGTCGATCGATATCGAGCCGCAGGGCGACGGGCTCGTTCGCTTGACCGTCACCCACGATGACCTCGAGCGCGATCCCAAGATGCTCGAAGGCATATCGGGCGGCTGGCCGAAGGTGCTTTCGAATCTCAAGACGCTGCTCGAAACCGGCCGCGCGCTGCCCGGCGCACACTCGGCAAGTTGAAGATCGACTAAGCTCTCCGGCAGATCGGTAGAAAGACTTCATCACCGGTGCTCCAACCGACACGCTGCCCGATCGTCAGACCGGTGGCCCGCGTCAGGCGGCTTTCTCGTATGTCCGGGTATCTACCCCTGCCGAGCGATTGAGTCATGTCCGTTGTGCATCGCGTTTGTTGCCTGTGTTTGGGCATCATGGCTTTTGGTGTTGCCAGCGCCAGCCAGGTCGTCATCGACGGCCCACCCGGCAGTGGTTTCTTTGGTCGCGCCGTGACGCTGTTGCCGAACGGCAATTTCGTCATCTTCGATCCAAACTTCGATGAGCCTGGCGGCGCTGCAGATGTGGGCGCGCTGCATCTGTACAGCGTCAGCGGTTCATTGATCAGCACGTTGCGTGGGCAGGCTTCGGCTGACATGAGCGCAGGCGGTGTCGTGGTATTGGCAAATGGCAACTTCGTGCTCGGTCTCCCGTCGTGGAATGACGGCGGGGCTGCAGTGTGGTGTGATGCCAATAGCGGCTGCAACGGGGTGGTTTCGGCCAGCAATGCCCTGATTGGTAGCAGCGCCGGTGATGGCGTCGGTAGCAACATCTTCCCGCTGACGAATGGAAACTATGTCGTCGTTTCTCCGGGGTGGGACAACAACGTAACGACGAACGCGGGCGCCGCGACCTGGGGTTCGGGCACGGCGGGCGCAGTCGGGGCGGTGGCATCTGCCAACTCCCTGGTTGGCACGACCGCGAGCGACAACGTCGGCAATGGTGGCGTGGTCGCGCTCAGCAATGGCAACTACGTCGTTTCCACTCCGTTCTGGGATGGCGGAAGCTTCGTCAACAACGGCGCGCTGACGTTCGGTGATGGCAGCGTCGGCGTGTTCGGTGCGGTGTCCACGGCCAACTCCTTCGTCAGCGGCCAGAGCAATAGTGGCTCGAACCCGATGTCTGCAATAGCGTTGAGCAATGGCAACTATGTGATCCGCAATCCGGCCTGGCGCACGGCGACGTTCACCAATCTTGGCGCTGCCACTTTCGCCTCGGGCACCACTGGTTTGGTGGGCTCAGTAACGCCCGCCAACTCATTGATCGGCCAAGTGAGCAACGATCAGGTTGGCGCCGAAATCGTCGCGCTCGCCAACGGCAACTATCTGGTTTGTTCGCCGAGATGGAACGGTTCGCGCGGTGCCATCACCTGGGCATCCGGCATCGGCGGCATCACCGGTACGATCAGCGCTGCCAATTCATTGGTTGGCAACACCGCCGCAGACTCGGTGGGATCAACGCTAACCGAACTGGCAGGCAGCAACTATCTGGTCGAAACCCAATTCTGGGATAGCCCCAGCGCGACCAATGTCGGCGCGGCGACGTTTGGCTCGGGCAGCAGTGGCGTGGTCGGCATCGTCTCGGCGAGCAATTCGTTGGTGGGCGCTTTTTCCGAAGATCTGCTCGGCTCGCAACCGAGCGCGGCGCTCAGCAATGGCGGCTATGTGGTGGCCTGCCCGCAATGCGATATCGACGGACGGGTCAACACCGGCGCCGCGACGTTTGGCTCCGCAAACAGTCCGATCACCGGCGTGGTGAGTTCGGCCAATTCCCTGGTCGGCGGCTCGGCCAGCGACCTGGTCGGCGACAATTCCGCTACCAATATCGTGGCGTTGCGCAATGGCAATTACGTGGTCGCGACGCCAAGCTGGGACGATGGCGCCATCGTCAACCTCGGTGCCGCGACGTTTGGCTCGGGCGTTACCGGCGTCAGCGGCGTGGTGGGTGCGGGCAATTCACTGATCGGCAGCACGGCACAGGATCGCGTCGGCTTCGGCGGCATCACGCCACTGACCAATGGCAACTATGTCGTGCGCAGCGGCAACTGGAACAACGGCGCGATCACCAATGCCGGCGCGGCAACGTTTGCCTCCGGCATCACCGGCCTGGTGGGCGTGGTCTCGATCAGCAACTCGCTGATTGGCGGCACGCGCGATGATGTCGTCAGCAATGGCAAGATCACTGCACTCGCCAATGGCAACTATGTGGTGAGCAGCTACAACTGGGACAGCGGCACGCTGGTCAATGCCGGTGCAGTGACCTGGGGCTCGGGCGTTGTCGGTGTCTCCGGCCCAGTGTCATCGGCCAACTCACTGGTGGGCACGCGCGCCAACGACCAGCTCGGGCTGATTCAATTCAACACGAACGCGCACGCGATCGCACAGCTGGATGGCCGTTACGTGCTGTTGAGCCCGGAATGGGACAACGGCACCCTGTTCAACGCCGGCGCCGTGACCCTGGGCCGCGGCGATGTTGCGCAAACCGGCTTGCTCAATACCGGCAACAGCGTGCTCGGCGGCGTCGGCGCTCCCGCGCTGCCTGCAAGCTTCGCGTATGACCCGGCGCGCCAGCAACTCATCGCCGGCCTGCCCGCGCAAAATCGCGTGGTGCTGTTCAGCTACGACGAAATCTTCGGCAATGGGTTTGAATGAACGTTTGTCGTTGCAGAGCAGAGCTTTGCTTCGCTGCCCAACCGCGCGGCGGGTAGACCGGCTCCGCCGTTGAAAAGCGCTTCGCTGCGCGGCACCCGCGCTGCATCGTCACGCCCTATGCTCAGCCAGGAACCACCGTGTACAGGCGCACACGCTGAATGCGTGGGCTCGGGTCGGCAACGCCGTTGCTGTCGGCGTCCAGACTCACCCGACGCAACGTGATCTGCAGGTAGTAGGCATAGTACTCGAAGTCGAAGACGTGCGTGTAGAACTTCGAGTTGCGCTGCTGGCCCGCGGCGTGATCATTGCTGTTGAACGAGGCAATGGTGCTGCTGGCGCCGCTGGACTCATGGACGCGACGCAGGCTGACCAATACCGCCTTGTCGATACCGGGACCGTCCTGGTCGTTGAAGGTCACATCCATCATGTTCCAATCGGGCATGCCGGCATTGACGATGTCCGAAGGGTTGGTGACATTGCAGCGCAGAACGATATCGCCGGTGATGCCACTGACGATGAAACTTGCGGCCGAGTCGTTGCTGTAGCTGGCGATGGCATTTTCGTCCGGCATGCACGCCGAGGCGACGGTGGTCCATTCGCCGCTGGCGGCCTGGGCGACATGCGGGAACAGCGGCAGCACAAGCGCGGCCGCAAGAATGAATCGTGATGCATTCATCGTGATGCTCCTATCGGTGGGTTTGCGGCCCGACACCGGATGCGTGGCGGTCTCACCCCACCTATACGGCGTGCATGGAAGGAAACGACAGGCGCATCGCGCGCGCAGCGAATGGACGACTTGCAGCGCGGCTTCAACCGATGGCGGATGGTGCCAACGGGTGTCAAGCTGGCACGCTCGGCGAGCAGAGCGATGCACTGACCGCTTCGCGGTTCGTGCCTGATTCCGACCTTCGGCGGCATCGGTTGTTCCAGATTTGGAGCTGGTATGAAAGTAGACAATATCGGGATCGGGGCACTGGCCGTATCACTCGTGTTTCTCGCGAGCTGTCAGGGTTCACAACACATAGCAGAGACGAGGACGACGGCGCCTGCGTATACTTTTGAGCAGTTCGTTTTTCTGGAGGACATGGCCGAGACCACAGCGAACGCCAGCATCGGCGATCTGGACGGCGACCTCGACCTCGATATCGTGCTGGCCAAGGGTCGTCATTGGCCGCTGCATGATCTAGTGCTCCTTAACAACGGACAGGGTGACTACGACGTTCGCCATCCGCTGGGAACGGCTGCTGACCGCAGTTACACAGCCGCTCTGGGAGATTTGGACGGTGACGGCGACATGGACTTGGCTGTCGGAAACGACAGGCCAGATGAGAAGCGCGTTTACTTCAATGATGGACGAGGTGGGTTTCAGTTCGCGGGAACGTTTGGGCAAGCGTCGTGGACGACACGTAACGTCACCCTCGCCGACCTTAATGCCGATTTGCGACCAGACATTGTTGTTGCTAACCGCGGCGGACCAGATAATTCAAGCGAGAACTATGTCTGCCTCAATGATGGAGCGGGCTTCTTTCCCTCGTGTGACGTGCTCTCAAGCGAATCAGCAACCACCATCGCCGCCGCCGACTTCGATGGCAACGGGACGATCGACCTCATCGTTCCGCATCGGGATCACGGGCAGAGTTACATATTTTTGAACGATGGCACCGGTCGATTCAAAGAAAAGCTGGAAATCGGCCCTCCAGACGCGGCAACTCGTGCTGTTGCTGTAGGAGACTTGACCGGCAACGGCCACGGGGATTTGATAATGGGAGACGCGGCCCAGGGCGGAGTTCTCATTTACCTGAATCGTGGGCATGCAAAGTTTTCAGATCCGATAGCAGTCGGCGACGAAGAGGACACCGTGTATTCGATCGCCGTGTCTGATCTCAACAACGATGGCAAAACGGATGTGGTGCTTGGAAATGATGGCTCACCGGGCAAGGTGCTGATGAATCGGGGCGATGGGCGGAGTTTTGAGATCACCCGCTTTGGCGATGGCGAGGGCTCAGTCTATGGCATGGCGATCGGCGATGTGACGGGCGATGGTTGCCCAGACATCGTTGCCGCTCGCTCTGGCGCGCGCAGCCTGATTTACCACAACTCGTGCAGCGGTAATTCCCCCGCCCCGTAGCTGACGCCAGAATTGGAATTTTCTCGCAAACTTTCCCGAGGAGGTTCCATGAAAAAATCCCGATTCACCGGTAGCCAGATCGTGGCCGTGCTCAAGCCGGCTGAAGGCGTTGCGCCCGTCCCGGCCCTCTGCCGGGAGCGCGACAAACTATGCATCTCGCCACACTTCAAAACCCGGCGATTGTTTGGTGGGCCCACCAGGACTCGAACCTGGAACCAAAAGATTATGAGTCTTCTGCACTAACCATTGTGCTATAGGCCCGCTGCTGAATGCGTATTGTTGCAGATGGATCGGGAGTTGATCCATCGCCGACGGTTGATCGCGGTTTCGTTGTTGTGCGCGTGGTGTAGCCATCCCTGCAGTTGGGCGCCGGCCCGCGCTTTCATGCGCGTGCGTTCGGTTCGCGCACGATGCATGGGGACATCGTGCAAACGCGAGCCCGCACCCTGCACTAACCGTTGTGCTTTAGGCGCGGGCAAGCATGCATGGTAGCAAGGCTGAGCGTTGCTGTGCAGGCGTATCGACATGACCGAGGGTAACGAGTTGCAATGCGCGGCGTTCGAGTCGGGGGTTTGGCGTTGTTGATGAGTTGGAGATTTTCGGCTTGGACAGAACCGCTGTTGAAGATCGCCTTGTTACGGAAGTCGAGAGCTTCGCGGCTTAAGCCGCTCCTTGTACGCTGGTTTTGCTGTTGGTTTTTAGCTTTGAAGCTAATTATCAATAGTTCTTGATCTGCGTTTTTTGCTCAACCGGAGAGGCCGACCGCTCCCTGGGACGTGGGTG
>JANMSL010000475.1:0-4502 GCA_031389245.1 Lysobacterales bacterium
AATCGGCACCCGCTGATGCGGCGCAGCACGATCCGGTCCCGGTTCCGCACGCTGAGCCGCCAATTTTCGTGCTCCCCAATCTCGCACACCATTCATTTTCCCCAGCGATGCGCCGCGAAACTTGATACCTCAATCGCAAGGCAGATCGGGAACTGGAACGTGCAATTGCATCGGCTTCGCGCCAGGCAATTCGTTCGAGAGGCTCACGGGCCGAGCGATGCCCGGCTTTGATGACGCACCGCGTCGGAGTAATTGGAAAGCACGCCTGGGGTCAGTTGACCATTGGTGTAGCTTGCCACCCAGAAGCCCTGTACCGGAAGTCCGCGCAATCGACGGCCGCTCAGATCCGGGCGCAGCAGATGCTGATTGTTGGGTGCGCCAGTTTCTGGACTCCACAGCGTCATACGAAAGGTACCTTCGTTCGCCTCAGTCCAGCCGAACAAATCGACGCCCCAGCTCAACGTGGAGCCCAGGATCGTGCTGCTCGTTGAGCCGGACTCCGATTGGTTGAACCGAACCACGTTGCTCGCCCAATTCAGGCGCGATGGCTCCAGCGGTGGCGGCACACCGATGATGCAGCCGTAGTAATTGAATGGTGGAATGCAATCGATCGCCGAGCCCTCACGCGTCCAGGCGCTCAATCCAAGGTCGACCGGCGCGCTCGCGGAATTTTCACTGGTGACGGTGGAGAACACCCGCGTAAAAGGCGCTATCGGCGGCGCGATGCCTACATCGGTGTAGAAGTGCTTGGTCGGAAACGTCACCACCCACTCCGATGCGCCGCCGACGCTGGCGCCGGTGACGAATTCGTTGTGGATTTCATCTGCCATCAGCACCGCGGAGACCGCGTCGATGGCTTGGTGGGCCGGATACTGCAAGGTGACAGGCGCACCACCGACAAACACATGCGCATTGACGCTCGAGCCTGAGGTTCCCGAGTTCGCGTTTGCCAGCGTCGGCTGGCCCCATCCGGGATGCGAGTGCAGGTTGCGGCCGCTGAAGTTCCCGATCGCATCCGCAGCGAACGCCTGCATCGTGCCGCCCAGGGCATCGACCAGATACGCGGTTCCATGAATCCCGCCGCTGGGTGCTGCCATATCCCGGAACGCGGCGCCTCCTCCCCAGTAGCCTCCAAGTTCCCAGGCCTGGACGATCTGCGCGCAGTTGGCCGGTATGCCATTGGCGCCATGAGTGATCGCGGTAAGCGAGCCGTTGGTCTGATCGATCACTTCGCCCATTTCGATCAGCTCAAAGTGTCCTTCGCGTGTGCGTGCCAGATCATCCGGTCCGGCATCATTGGCATCGCCCGTGTACGCGGCATTGGAAAACGGGGCATAGCGACTGCCATTGCTCAGCCGCGGCAAGCTGGTGCTGGTTTTCAATTCCGGCACGGTGCAACTGTTGTCGTTGGTGACGATATTTGCTGCACCACTTTGTTCAATACCGAAAATGGACGCCGTCCAGATGTCGTAGGGCGCGAGATAGATACTCAGCTCCAGTGCGACGCGCGAGTTGCGCCCTTCCCGGAAAAACAGTCGGGTGGCCTTGCCGCGGTCGGTGCTGTTGACGATGGAAATCAGCGTCTGGTTATCGCTGTTTACCGTGTAATAGGGAAATAGCAGCACTTGGCCGCTGCCCTCGCTGGAAAGATGCAATGCCTGCGCGGGTAGCGCGATGCATGCGCTCAGTGTCGCCAGTCCGAGCGCAAGCTTGTTGCCAAGAATATGGGTTTTCATAGGTGTGCTCTCAAGGGCATTGTGCAGATTCAAGGAACGACTGGCACATCGCGCTGGGCGACCTTGTGCCGACGCAGGGAGGCGTAGTTGCTAAGCACGCCCGGTCGTAGCTGACCGTTGGTGAAGCTCGCTGCCCAGAAGCCGATCGCAGGCAGGCCCGCGAAGCGATGTCCGGCGTTGTCGGCGCGCAAGCGGTGTAACGGCATCGAATCGTTACCCTGGGCATTATAAAAACGCAGATTCAGCCAGCCGTCGCTGATGCCAGCGTGGAATGGATCGATGCTCTGGCACAGGCTCGAGTGCGGGCCTGGCGACGAATAGGGGCCCTGCCACAGGCTGGTACAATTCGGTGTATTGAAAGCGAAAATGCTGGTAGCCCAGTGGATCGAGGGCACTCCCGAAAAGCGAGTAGCTTGCGGGTACGGCACGCAAATATTATCGCCACCGCATTCGAAGCGCCCGCGTTCGCGATCCCTCACCACCGCCTCCAATGCTTCACCGCGCGCAGTCTGCACGGCCGCCACCATCGGCAAAGGTGGCGGATAGATCGTGCCCCACCCGGTCAGATGCGGATTGGTTGCCGAGAATGTTGTAGTAAACGGCGCAATCGCCACACTTTGCACAATCGCGTTGTCGGTGTAGAACTTTCTCGTCGGCAGCGTCACCACCCAGGACGAAGCGCCGCCGGACGAGGCAGCGGTGGCAAACTCGTTGCTGATGGACTCGGCCATGAACAGCGCCGACACTGCATCGACTGCGCGCGCGATTGGATACTGCGCAGTAATCAATGCCCCATCGATCTCGACCACGGCCTCGACCAGGCCTTGGCTCAGACTGCTGACGCCCGATGCCAGATTGGGCACCGGGCTGCCGGGCGCCGTATGCTGCACGATGCTGCTGAATCGATCGATGGCCTCGGGCTGGAAGGTGTACATGGTCCCTTCCAGCGCATCGACCAGCGAGACGGTTGCGGTCAGACCACCACCGGGGGCAGTGATATCGGTCTCAGATCCCATAGCCCAATAGCCTCCCGTTGCCCAAGCCGAGTGAATACGCGGACAGTTGGCAGGCAGCCCATCATTGCCCGGCGAAATATCGTTCAGGCTGCGTTGCGCGGCGTTGATCACTTCGCCCATTTCGATGATCTCGAAATAGCCCTCGCGCGTACGCAGCAAATTGTCGGGGCCGGCGTCATCGCGAGCGCCGGTGTATTGAAAATTGCTGAACGGCGCGATGCGCCGGCCGGTGGTTAGTTGCGGCAAGACCGTGCTGGTTTTGATCGCCGGCACGGTGCAGCTGTCGTCCACTGTGATCAAGGTCGCTGGGCCATCGTCGAGCTGACTGAACACTGCCGCGGTCCATAGATCGTGCGGCGCCAGATACAGATTGAAATCGAATACTTCCCGACCATTCATGCCTTCGAGGAAGCGCAGCTTCAGGGCCTTGCCACGGTCCGTGCGGTTGGCCACGGTGATCAATGTCTGATTGCCCCCATTGACGGTGTAGAACGGTGATACCAACACTTGACCCAGCCCCGATCGGTCGAGATGCATCGCCTGAATCTCGCTGGCCGAGCAACTCAAGCCAAGCATTGCCAACAGCAGTTTGCGCATGACGCGTCTCCATCGTAAGGCGATCTTCACCACGCAGGTTGCGATCGGGCGTGTCTGTGTGGGGCAGGCGCCGCCGATCCCGTTTTCCAAACTGAAACAGATGCGCACTTGATCTCGCTAAGGCGCAGGGCTCAGAGCGCGCCGGAACTTATGGCGCACCGCGTCTGAATAGTTGGAGAGCACTCCAGGAGTCAGCTGGCCATTGGTGTAGCTGGCAACCCAGAAACCTTGTGCCGGCAAGCCGCGCAGTCGTCGGCCGGTGATGTCGGGGCGCAGTAGTTGCTGGGCGATTGTGGGCGCGCCGACCACTTCATCCCAGAACGTCAGTTGCACCGCGCCCTCTGTCGTGAGCGGGCCGCCGAAAAAATCGTCCAGAGATATGTCGAACTTGAGCAACGAGCCGAGTATCCTCGAACCCGCATCACTCGGGTCGGTGAACTGCTCGAATGTCACGACGTTGGCCGCCCAATTCAGCGCCGTCGCGATGGCCGGTGCCGTCGATTCACATTGGGGCCCGCCGATCGACGCGATGCAGGGAATCTCCCGCCCAGTGCGTGCCCAAGCCCTGCCGCCGAAATCCACCGGCGCTGCATCGCGACTGCCGACCATGGCATAGGCTCGAGGAAACGGCGCAGTCGGCCGCGCGTCGCCGACGTCTGTGTAAAAGTGCTTGGTCGGAAATGTCACCACCCATTCCGATACACCACCGACGCTTGCGCCGGTGACGAATTCGTTCTGGAGTCGATCCGCCATCAGCACCGCCGACACCGCATCCACCGTATCATCGACCGAATAACGCAGCGCCACCGGCAATCCGTCAATAACCACATGGGCCGTGACCAACGCGGGCGGGCTGAAAATGGGGCCGCTATACGAATTCAGGGTTGGCTGGCCCTGAGCAGGCCGGATATGCAGTATCGATTGGCTGAAGCCCTCGATGGCGTCAGCGGCCACCATTTGCATCGTGCCGTTCAATGCGCGGACGAACGAGACGCTGCCAGACAACCCACCGCCCGGCGGTGCCAAATCAGCCTGGGGGTTGTTGTGCCAGTAGCCGCCCGTAGCCCAGGCCTGGACCAGGTTCTGGCAAGCGGGCGCGGTGCCGTTGAAGCCATGCGTGATGGCACTAAGCGACCCGAAACTGGCATTGGTC
>JANMSL010000482.1:0-3417 GCA_031389245.1 Lysobacterales bacterium
ACTTCCAATGTCTGGCAGGCGGCGGGGACGGCCTCCGAGTTTCGCACCGACAGCTTCTGCTACGACGTTGATCTAGCGTATTCGGCTGGAGTCTGGGCCAACTACTTCTACTTCGGCGGCGAAGGCCACGGCGTCGACTGCCAGTAGCCTGCCCCGCGAGAAAACCGGGGTGCTTAGTGAAGAATGGCGCGTCCCTGAGCCCGGACGCGCCATCGTAGTTGCGGGGCCCGATCCGAATGCGCTTGATCTGGCGCGATCGCTGGCGATCAAAAGCCTTTGGGTAAGGCCCGCGGGGAGTGCGCCGGCTAGATCAGCTCGGCCGCTTCGCGCAGGCGTTCGGCCATCATCACCAGGCCATTGCGTTCAAACGCTGCGGCGAACTGATCCGGAGTCAAGGGTGGCTGCTTCGAGCGGGCACGCATTTCCTTGATCGCCGCTAGTGCCGTGATCTGATCGAGGTCGAACTGTGCGAGAAGGAAATCGTCAGGATGGATGGCGCATAGATCATGCACATCAAGAATGTCCGCGGGAAAATCCTTCAAATTTGCCGTCACGATGCAATCGGCGTGACCTGCAATCGCTGCGGCCAGGACGTGCACGTCATCCCCATCGGGAAGTGCCAGTCCGGATGCCACTGTTTTCCAGCTGGCCGCCCCAACTTCCCAGTTCGGAATCGCCTGCCGCATGAGGTCGCGGCGGCGATCAAGTTTGCCCGCAAGTTCAGGTCTGTTGCTCGCAAGATTGCGGAGCCACTCTTCTTCGATTCGAGTGGTCCATTTGGCGGCAAAAAGCCCCGCAACCGCCATGCTCATCAGCGCATCGGCGACGCAGACGGGGTACAGCACGCACGCGTCCAGAATGGCCGTGTAACGTGCGTGCCCCGCCATCAATAATCCAGGCCGAGATCGTTGGCGTTCTCGGCGAGCTGCCGCAACGCGTCCTTTTGGCTGGCCAACATTCGTTGCTTGTAGGCGTGCAGCTCCTCGAACTGTACGCGCCGATGCGTGCCGACCATGCGATGCGGCAGGCGACCAGCATCGATCTCGCGAATTAAAAACGGACGCGATACGTTCAGATAGCTAGCCGCTTCGACCGTGGTCATTTCTCGCTTTGCAGAAACGACGGTGACTGCATTGCGCTCGCTGAGAGCGCCCAGCACCTCACCGATCAGACGCAGCGCTTTGGTCGGTAGCTGCACGGGCGGCAAATCACCGTCTTCGCTCGTGAGCTTGATGGTCGCGGCGCGGGCACGATCCAGTGACTCACCAATACAACGGTGCGCAACGCGCGCCATCTCCAGTTCCTCTGGAGTCATCTCTGACGGCGTCAGGCGCCGGGCACGTTCCTGGATATTCGACATATCGTCCTCCTCGACGGGAGGACGATCCGCGCACACATGCGTGCGGTCTGCCTGCGTTCTCCGATCTAAACGCACTATATGCATTAAATGCACTATCTGCAAATACTGCGGCACTCCCGTCTGAATATGTAGCCGACCTTAACGGCCAGGTGAGAGGATGTCCGCCTGCGCCGATGGCGTGTTGCAGGCGAATGCAGCGGAATCATGGACTTGAGCAGGACCATGGCGCCCCTCCACTTGCCTGCTTGACACAAATAGCCCGTCGGTTATGATTCAGATCGATAGCCAACGAGTTATGTATTCGATGTCGAACGCCCACGAAGTGCTGTTCAGAACGCTCGCCGATCCAACTCGGCGGGCGCTGTTCGAGCGTTTGTGCCGCGAAGGAGACCAGACGGTCGGGGCGTTGACGGCTCAGTCTGGGGTCTCGCAACCTGCCGTTTCCAAGCATCTGGGGGTTCTGAAGCAGGCCGGGCTGGTGCTCGACCGCCACGAAGGTCGCCAGACGCACTATTCCGCGCAGCTCGGTGCCTTGGGCCCGCTGATCGACTGGACAAGCCAAATGACCGGGTTCTGGGAAACCCGGTTCGACCACCTCGAAGATCTGCTCAAAAGGATGGACCAATGACCCATACGGTGACCGAAATGCGTTCCGTTGTCGTCGAACGGGCGATACCTTTTCCGCCGGAAAAAGTCTGGCGCGCGCTCACGCAACCACACCTGATCGAGGAGTGGCTGATGAAGAATGATTTCCAGCCTGTCGTCGGCCACAGTTTCAATCTTCGCGGCGACTGGGGCGGCGTGCTGGACTGCGAGGTGCTCGCCGTCGAGCCGAACAAAACCCTGTCCTACACCTGGAATTTCAAGCATGAAGACGCGGCCTACAATTTGAAGAGTGTAGTGACCTTTACGCTCACGCCAACGAGCACGGGCACTCACCTGCGCATGGAGCAGTCGGGCTTCCGGCCGGATCAGAAGCAGGCTTTTGGCGGCGCGAACGCCGGATGGCAGCAGTTCTTTGCGAAGCTGGAACAGGTCGTGGCGCGGGCCGACTGAAGTCTGCCGCGTTGCGCTCAGGTGCGTTTTTCAGAGGAGGTCCCGATGAATTGGAATGTGTGGATTCGACAGTTTCACCGCTGGCTGTCCCTCGCCTTTACGCTGGCAGTCATCGTCAACGTCGTCGCTCTGGTGCAGAACAAGCAAGCCGTGTGGGTGGGCCTCCTGGCGTTGTTTCCGCTCGCCGTGCTCATGCTCACCGGGCTCTACTTGTTCGTTCTGCCTTACGTCACCCAGTGGCGCAGCGCGCAACGTGTCGGTGAATAGGAGTGAACACAATGGCCGGCAAGACGTCCAAGAAGTCGCCGAAGGTCGCAACGAAGACCGCAACGAAGACCGCAACCAAGGCCGTCGTCAAGCGGGTTGTTGCAAAGCCGGTCGCCGCAAAGCCGGCATTGCTTGCAGGCGGCAACCCGCAAATCGCGAAGGCCGACGGCGACGCTCCCGTGCAGGCCTACATCGCAGCCATGCCGGGCTGGAAACGCGAGGTCGGGCGCCGCCTCGACGCGCTGATCGTGCGCACTGTCCCCGGCGTGCGCAAGGCGGTCAAATGGAACACGCCGTTCTACGGGGTTGCGGACCAGGGCTGGTTCCTCGCCCTGCATTGCTACACGAAATACGTCAACGTGGCTTTTTTTCGCGGCCTGTCACTCAGCCCTGTTCCCCCCGGCGTGTCCAAAAGCAAGGACACGCGCTACTTCAACATTCATGAGGAAGACCCGTTTGACGAAGTGCAGTTTGCCGCTTGGGTGAAGCAAGCCAGCCAATTGCCCGGCGAACGAATGTGAGCGGCCGGCGCCAGGTGAGTAGCGTGAGCGCAGGCCAAGTCATCAGCGCGCAAGTACTCACCGGCGCTACCCAACCAGCGAGCAACAACCATGAAGAAGATGACCAGCGGCTCAAATACAGAAAAAGCAGGAGGCTCGGCCGCTCAGCTGATCGACGCCAGAATCAAGGAGCTGAGTGATTGGCGCGGCGACACGCTCGCCCGGGTCCGAATG
>JANMSL010000378.1:0-11384 GCA_031389245.1 Lysobacterales bacterium
ACTTTGCGCGAGGGCGCCAGCCCGAACCCGCAAATCGTGCTATCAACGCAGTCGCTAGGCGACTGCGTTGATTGCACGATTTGCGTCCAGGTCTGCCCCACCGGAATCGATATCCGCAACGGCTTGCAATACGAATGCATCGCCTGCGGTGCCTGCGCTGATGCCTGCGATGTGGTCATGGACAAAGTCGGCTATCCGCGCGGACTGATCCGCTATTCATCGCTCAATGCGATCAACGGTCAGCCCAGTCGCGTGCTGCGGCCGCGTATCCTGATCTACGCCGCGGTCCTGTTGCTGCTGGTCACCGCATTTGCCTGGTCGGTGTTCAACCGCGTACCGCTCATCGTCGACGTATTGCGTGATCGCAATGCCCTGTATCGCGCCGTTGCCGATGGCGGCATCGAGAACAGCTATACCCTCAAGGTAATGAACAAGGATCAGCGTGCGCATCGCTATTCGATCTCGGTGCAATCGGATCTCCCGATCAACGTGGAATCCGGCGCGCAGAGTTTTGTCGTCGCCGCCGAACAGGTCGTCGAGATTCCACTGACGTTGCGTGCCGCGCCCGACGCGATCGAGGGAGTCAATGAGATCGTGATCACTGTGCAGAGCGACACTGACGCTGATGTGGTGTACAGCCAGGAGACCCGATTCTTTGGTCCAATTTGATGGATACCCACACTGCCGCCACCCACCACAATCTGCCCTGGTATCGCGCACCGATGCTATGGCTGGCGATGGCCTTGCCAGCGCTCACCGTGGTGGCGGGTGTGGTGACCTATTGCATCGCCGCTGACGGTGGCAACGATGCCGAGCCCGACGCGGTGCGCCGGGTAGCACAGGTGCAGATCTCGGACCTGCATCAGGACGAAACTGCCGCGCGCCTTGGATTGAGCGCACATGCTGCGATCGAACCGCTGAGCGGGCGAGTCCGTCTGCGCATGAATTCCATCGGCAACGACGCGAACCTGCAATTGATTCTCACGCATAAATCCCAGGCGCGACGCGATCAACTGGTTCGGCTCACGGCCAGTGCTGGCGGCGATTGGATTGGCGTGTTGCCGAGCGATCATGGCGGCGCTTTCAACGTTTCGTTGGTGCCAGCCAGCGCGCTGTGGCGGCTGGTCGGCAGTCTCGAGCCAAACGCCGAGCAATTGCTACTCCTGCCGGCGTTGGGGCGTGGTCATGATTGAGTCGTCGTTGCGTTGCTATCACTGCGGCGAACACCTGCTCGAGCGCGGCACTGAGCACGCCAGAATCGCCGGGGTGGATCGCGGCTTCTGCTGCACCGGATGTGTCGCCGCCGCTCAGTGGCTGCACGATGGCGGACTCGGCGACTTCTATCGATTGCGCAGTGTAAATTCGGCGCGTGTTGTTGAAGTCGATGACTACACAGCCTGGGACAGTCCCGCGTTCCACCGTTTGTACGTGCGCGGGCACATCACAGCTGACGACTCAACCGCGTTATCCCAGATCGATGTCTCGCTCGATGGGCTGCGTTGCGCGGCCTGTGCCTGGCTGATACCCAAAGTGGGTGAAGCCA
Organism: Lysobacterales bacterium; assembly: GCA_031389245.1. Classification (GTDB taxonomy): domain Bacteria; phylum Pseudomonadota; class Gammaproteobacteria; order Xanthomonadales; family Ahniellaceae; genus 0-14-3-00-62-12. The sequence continues at coordinate 1,544 of JANMSL010000378.1, forward strand.
TGGCGGGCGTGCGCTCGATCGCGTTGAACGTCGCGACCGGACGCGCGCGTCTGGTCTGGGACCAGCGTCAGGTGCCCCTGTCCGCAATCGTCTCGCGACTGGCTCAATTAGGATATCGAGCGCGCGTTGCCGAGCAGGGCAGTGACCGCCAACGCAAGGAGCGGCGCAGCGCGCTCAAGCGTATTGCCCTCGCGGGTATCGCCGCGATGCAGGCGATGATGATGAGTGAAGCGTTGTACTTCGGTGGCAGCGAACTGGATCTGGGCACGCGTGATTTTCTGCGCTGGATGACTATGATCCTGGCGACACCGGTAGTGCTGTGGTCGGCGGCTCCGTTTTTCCGCGGCGCGTTGCTTGAAATGAAATTCCGTCGCTGGGGAATGGACACGCTGGTGGCGCTGTCAGTAGGTTTGGCCTATTCAGTCAGTGTTGTCGAGACCCTGCGTGGCGGGCCCCAGGTATATTTTGATGCCGCAGTGATGTTCGTGTTCTTTCTGCTGGTCGCGCGCTACGTCGAATCGATGACGCGCGAACGCGCCCGGGCTGCCATCACCCGTGCCCAGGCGCAGCCGGTTACGGTGCGCAAACTGACCCCGACCGGTCTGGTCGAAGTGGGATTGTTGGAATTGGCCATCGGCGATCGCGTGCAGGTGCAGGCCGGCCACAACGTTCCGGTTGACGGTTGCCTGGAAAGTGATTTTGCTGAACTGGACGAGAGTCTGCTCAATGGCGAACCGAGTGCACAGCGGCGCGTTCATGGCGACCGTGTGTTGGCGGGCAGCATCGTGCTGGGTGCGCCCCTGATCCTGCGGGTTGAAGCTCTAGGGGCCGCTACGTGGTTGGCTCAACTGTGCACTCTGGTCGATCAGGCTCAGCATTCCCGGCCGATACTGCAGCAACGTGCACAAGCCTGGGCGCGGATATTTGTGATCGCGATGATGGCGTTGGCGCTGGTCGCGGCCATGATTTGGTCGCAGATCGACATAACGCGTGCGGTTCCGGTGGCGTTGGCGGTTCTGGCAGCAGCCTGCCCCTGCGCATTCGCATTGGCGGTGCCGGCCGCACAGGCCGCGGCACAGGCGGAGCTGGCGCGGTGCGGCATTCTGGTGGTGAGCGCCGATGCGCTCGAGCGTGCCGCGCAGATTGATCGCGTCGCCTTCGACAAAACCGGAACACTTAGCCACGGCCGACCTTCGATTGAAAGCGTGGAGCGACTAGACGCATCGATGTCGGAGGATGACGTGCTTGCGCTCGCAGCAGCGCTTGAACGCGGGCATCGACATCCCATCGCACATGCTTTTGTGGGGCATGATCGGGGTCACCGAGTGACTGCGGCTGGTGTCGTCGCCGGCGACGGTGTGACCGGTGAGATTGATGGTGTTGGCTATCGACTGGGTCGTCACCAGTTCGCGGACCCGAATGCGGCAGTCGATGACGGACGCGTATGGCTATCGCGACCACCGCTGGTGCTTGCAGCATTTTGCCTCAACGATGCTCTGCGCGACGAGGCCGCCGGCTGCGTCGCGCAGCTGCATGGATCCGGGATCGACAGTCTGGTTCTCTCCGGCGATGCCAGTCACACAGTACGAACCATTGCTGATGCCTTGGGTGTGCGCCGTGCCCGCGGCGACCTGCGGCCCGAGCAGAAGCTGTCGTTGCTGCAGGCCGAGCAACGGGCCGGTCATCGCGTGGCAATGATCGGTGATGGCATCAACGATGCCCCGGTGCTCGCCGCCGCTGATCTGGCCATCGCCATGGGTGAGGGCGCGGCGCTGGCGCAGCGCAGTGCCGATTTGATTCTGCTGCGGCCATCATTGCTTTTGTTGCCGCATGCGCTGGCTGTAGCGCGACGCACGCAACGCGTTATTCGACAAAACCTGACTTGGTCCGTGGGTTATCACATGGTGATGCTGCCCGCGGCTTTGCTGGGAATCATGCCGCCGTGGGCGGCGGCAGTGGGCATGTCACTGTCTTCGTTGTTGGTCACCTTGAACGCAGCACGATTGCTGCGCGCGCACCCGGTCATGTTCCCCCGCCGCGTGCCACTCGAACTTGAATTGGCGACCACACCATGAACGCGTTGCTCATTCTGATTCCGGTCAGCGTGCTGCTCGTGGGCGTGGCCATCTGGGCTTTTTTCTGGGCGGTCGACAGCGGTCAGTTCGATGACCTGGATTCACCGGCGCTGGAGATCCTGCGCGACGAGCCCGATCGCGACGAGGACGGGCAGTCCTGATGATTGCGCTTGGCGCATCGCTACTCGCGGCGTTCGTCGTCGGTCTTGGCGGTGGTGCGCATTGCGCGTTGATGTGCGGCGGAATTTCGGCAGCGATTGTGTCTGGCGCAGCCCGCAAGCGAACCGTGTTGCATGCATCATTCGCCCAAGCCGGCCGCATTGCGAGCTACATGGCTGCAGGCGTCATCGTTGCCACCATCAGCTCTGGCGCACTGTCGCTGCTTGCCCAAGGCAGCTCACGCAGCGTTGTCCAGATATTGCTCGGACTGGCGTGGATCGTAATGGCGATGCAATTGTTCGGATGGCTGCCACGAAGCCGCTGGCTGGCGCGCACTGGCGCCGAATTCTGGAGGCAACTACAGCCACTGACGCGCCGGGTCTGGCCGGTCGATACGCCGTTGCGCGCGTTGCTGGCGGGTGCATTGTGGGGATGGCTGCCCTGTGGAATGTCGTATGCCATGCTCATGGTCGCCGCAGCGTCGGGCGATCCGCTGCAGGCCGGTCTCATGATGTTCGCTTTCGGAATCGGCACGATGCCGGGTACCTTGCTGCCCGCGTTGGCTGCGGCGCGACTGCAAAGGTTGGGACTGTCGCCTCGGGTCCGCCAGATCGCGGCGGCAGCAATGCTGGCCCTCGGAGTGTTTACGGTGACGTCACCATGGATGCGGGGTGTCGACCATGCCGACCATGTGGCCCCGCTTTCGGCAGATGCGAACTCGGACCAGCATCAGACGCACCATTGAGCGGGCGCTGGGTAATTCAGTACGCTCAGATGCCTTGCTGAGCCTGCAACGGCGATGCCTCGCCGGCGAGTTCATCCAGACGTGAAAAGTCGAGAATGCGGATGCGTTTGCGATCCACCGAAAGCACACCCATCTCCTCGAAGCGGGTAAAGATACGGCTTACCGTCTCGACCACAAGTCCAAGATAATTGGCCAAATCCTGGCGCGACATGCTGAGCAGAAAATCGTCGTGCACGAGTCGCAGCCGCCGCTGTCGATCGGACAGGCTGCGCAGGAATATGGCGAGTCGTTCCTGCGCCTGCTTGCGTCCCATCATCACCAGATGTTCGTGGTCCTTCACCACCTCGCGACTGGCGATACGCAGCAGCTGCCGGTGCAGACCCGGCACTTGATGGGCGACATCCTGCAACCCATCGAACGGTACTTCGCACACCGAGGCTATTTCCAGCGCTTCGGCGGTGCAGCGATGGTGATCATCGGCCAATGCGTCAAAGCCGATGATCTCACCAGGTAGATGGAAGCCGAGTATCTGCACTTCACCGTCCGCCGAAGTGGAATAGGTTTTGAACGTGCCGGCGCGCACCACAAACAGCGCATGAAACGTCGAACCATCCTCGAATAGCTTCTGTCCGCGTTGCAGGGGCCTGCGTTGTTGAACCGCCGCATCGAGTCGCAGCAGATCGTCGCCGTCAATGCCGGCGGGAAGGCAGAGCTGTGAAAGACCACACGCCGAACAACTGGCGCGCAGCCGACCGATGTCCAAGGTAGCGATTGCGGTGCTCATTCATTTCCAATTCGGGTGTTGGCACGACGAAAACACCTGCAACGCGGTGAAGGGCAGGTAATTAATCAAAGGCCTCGTCGAAAAATGTGTGCATCAACGCGAAGCTGCGCTTGGCGGCGCGTTCGTTGTAAAGGCATCCCGGCGGCGACTTGGCATCGGACTCGGCGAAACAATGCACCGCGCCACCAAGGTTGACGAACTGCCAGTCGACATTGGCATCACGCATTTCCGCGGCAAACGCCTGGATCTGTTCCGCCGGCACGTATTTGTCGTCGGCACCGTTGAGCGCCAACACGCTGCCCTTGATGTTCTTGGCCAGGTTGGGATCGTCGCTGGACAGGTTGCCGTGGAAGCTCACTACGCCGTCGAGGTCGGCGCCGCTACGCGCCAGTTCAAGTGCTGTGGCGCCGCCAAAGCAAAAGCCGATAGCGCCGATTTTTGCGCTATCCAAAGCAACCGTGTCGCCTTGCGCCTTGAGCGCATCCAGCGCGGCGTTGGCACGTGCACGCAGAACACCGCGGTCTTTGTACATGGCAGTGGCGGCGGCTCCGGCAGCCTTGTCGTCGGCAGGTCGTACCTCAGCGCTGTAGACATCGGCGACCAGCACTACATAGCGCTTGCCCGCAATGGCTTTGGCCTTCTCGATCTGTCCGGCGTTCATGCCGTACCAGTTTGGAAACATGACCAGTCCCGGTCGCGCAGTTTTTACGCTGTCGTCATAAACCAATACGCTCTTGAACTCGGTGTCGTCAATCTTGTAGGTCAGTTCTTTGGCCACCATGGCGGCGTCTGCGCTGCTGGCCATTGACAACGCGAGCGCGACGAGCAGATATTTGTGTTTCATGGCTTTCTCCTGATCTTCACAAGTCCGATTTATACACCAAGGTCGGTGACCTGAGCGTGTTCAGACAATTTGTTGCGGCCAACCCGTCCAAAGAGGGGTTGTTGCACACCGAAGTCGCGATATTCTTCCTATACCGTTATGTGGAGCTGGCCCCATGCGTTGGATAGGAATGACAATCGCCACCCTGGCGCTGTGTGCGTCAGGCGCCATGGTTGCCGCCGGCAACGAAGCGGGTGAAGCGGCGCAGAAGTATCGTCATTCATTGTTTCAATCGATCGTCTGGAACTTCAAGCCGATGAGCGAGATGGCGCGCGGCAAGCGCGCGTTCGATGCGGCGGAAGTAAAACGCCGCGCGTTGACCGTATCGTATCTGTCGCTGCTGTTGCAGGAAGCTTTCCCCGAAGGGTCCGGGGCCAGTGCTGGGACCACCGACGCACTCGATTTGATCTGGAAAAATCCGACCGATTTTGCCGAAAAACTCAAGGCCTTGCAGGTCGAGGCCAATGCGCTTCGCAAAGTGGCGGAGCTTGGCGACCAGGTTGGATTCAACGAACAGTTCAGGAAATTGGGAGCCACGTGCAAGGGCTGTCACGACAAGTACAAGGCGGATTGAGCGAGCGGGGATGGAGCAAGCCGGTTGAGCGGACCGATTGAGCGACACGCGCAGCGTCACAGGCGCGCGGCTACACTGCTGTTCTGATTCCCTGGAACGCATTCCTTGACTTCATCTGCCGCAGCCACTGATGACACCCGACCGGGTGTCGGGGCAAGCCGACCTGAACTGACTGCGCTTGCGTTGTCATTCGTCTATTTTTTCTGTGTACTCGGCGCCTACTACGTCATCCGGCCGGTACGCGAACAAATTGGCGCCGCCGCCGGAGGCTCCGCCGCATTGCCGACGATCTGGTTGATTGTGTTCGTCGTGATGTTGCTGATGACACCCGTGTATGGCGCCTTGGTGGCGCGGTTTCCGCGACGTATCTTCATACCCGTGGTGTACGCTTTTTTCGCGGTGGGGATGGTGCTGATGTCGACCTTGTTCGACCATCAGACACTCACACCGCGCCTGGCTACTGTGTTTTACGTGTGGGTCAGCGTATTCAATCTGTTCGTGGTGGCGGTGTTCTGGAGCTATATGGCAGACATCTTTACTGCCGAGCAGGCGCGTCGCCTTTACGGTGCGATCGGACTGGGCGGCACCTTCGGTGCCATCTGTGGGCCGCTGCTCGCGATCGCACTGGTGCATCGCATCGGCGTGCACGGACTCATGTATGTGTCGGCGAGTCTGCTACTGCTCGCGATGGTCACTGCGATTGCGCTTGGTCGATGGGCAAGACGGCATGGACGGCGCGATGCCGCGCTGGAAAACCAGATTATTGGCGGCAGTTTTTGGGCCGGCGCCAAGCAGGTGATGACCCATCCCTTCCTGCGCCGCATGGCCCTGCTGCTGTTGCTTTCCGACATGATCGGCACGGTGCTCTACGCATTGAACCTTGACCTCGGCGCCAGACTGTTTCAAACGCCGGAAGACCGCACCGAATTTTTCGGTCGAATCGATCTGTATACCAATCTGCTACAGGTCGGATTGCAATTGTTGGTGGCGCCCTGGTTGCTGACGCGGTTTGGCCCTACGGTTACCCTGATGCTGGCAGGCGTCATCAACACGATAGGGTTGTTCTTTCTGGCCACGATGCCAGGCACATTGTGGCTGATGGTGGCGCTGGTGGTCTCGCGCGCGTGCGCCTATGGTTTGGTGATTCCGGCGCGCGAAACCCTGTATACCCGCGTCGACCGCGAAGCGCGCTTCAAGGCCAAGGGCTTTATCGATACCGCTGTTTGGCGAGGCGGCGATGTGATCGCAACGAATATTCTCATCCTGCTCAGATCTGCCGGTGCCGGTATCCTGCAGCTTGGGCTGATCTGTGTCGGCACCGCCCTGCTCGGCGTCTACCTGACGCGCAACATCGAAAAGTTACGCGGATTAGAACAGGAGAAAACGCCGTGATCCGACCGCCGTGGTTGTGCGCTCTGCTGGGGCGACTGTCATCGTTGGTGTTGCTGATATTGAGCGCCAATGTGCTGAGCGCGACTGCGCAGTCAGGCAATGACCACTGGGAATTTGGACTACGTGCCGGCGGCGCGATTACCGACAATAGTTTCAGCCTGGATGGCAAGGTCGAGACTTTAAGTCTGATGCGCACGCTCGGACCAAAGCGTGCAATCGAAATTGAGGTGAGCGCGGACCAACTCGATTTCGGAATTGACTATGGCCTCAAGCACACCAGTTTTTCGGTCAACTATCTAGAGATCAATCGCGAGCCGCTATGGGACCCGTATTTCCTGATCGGCGCCGGGGTGATCCAGTTTGACTCTCCCGAGGCGATCGACAAGGGTACCGATGCCATGGTTCAGGCGGCGGTCGGTGGCACCTGGGACCTGCTGCAAAGCGGCAAGCTGCTGTTTCGCGCCGATGTGCGCGTGCGTTACGACCTCAACGACTCTGATCAACCGGGACAGGATGGCTTTGGCGATGCGATTCTGACGTTCGGGTTGAGCGTGCCATTTGGAGGCGGTAGGGAGTAGCGGAGAACCGTAGGAGCGGACCCGGCCGCGATAAACACTCGGTGTCGTCATTTCGCGCCCTCGGCCGCTGTTCCCGACGCGGCCCTACCTCCTCCATCCATGGAGTCGAGGTGCGCTCCTACACGGGCCGCTTCGGGGTCACCCACATATTGATGTCGGCGTGCGCGACCTTGGCGCCGTCGCGATCAAAAATCTCGACCGGGACGATGCAATCGACACCGGTTCCGATATCGACAGGAATTTCGATGCGCGCCTTCGCATGCGCCGAGTGCTTGCACTTGGCCAGATACTGCACCTGCATGCCCTTTGGAATCCAGCGTCGGTCTGTGGTCAGCGTGGCTTCGATACCCACACCCGCTACCAACTCGGCAAGATTACACAGCGCAATCGCATGGATCGTGCCGATGTGGTTTTGCACGCTGCGGCGGCGCTTGATGTGGGCTTCGGCACGACCCGATTCCAGCAGGTCAAAGCGTGGGTGGATCGAGCCGAAGTAAGGCGCTTGCAGGCACACCGCGCGCGAAAAAAGCCAATGGCCCGCTGGATATCGGGTGAGTTTCTGGTAAAGCGAAAGTACTTTGCTCATCGCGGAGTTCCTTGTCGGAGCCACGGAATTTCGGAGATGCGCGCGGCCGTCAAACGCTCGTTGTGGTAGCAGCTATCAGGGCAACCGCTTTTGCCTGATAGCTGCTCCCACAAACCCAACAACTACGCTGCCGATCGCATCTTGGCTGCGACCGGCTGCACGCCGCTGGCTGGCAACTCGGCTGGATCAAAATCATCGACACTGATGAACTCATGCGTCAGCGTACGCACCTCGCGCAGCAGCTCGGCTTCCAGCGCGCTGATCAACCCGGTTTGCACTGCTTCGGTGATTTGAGCGTCTGCTTCGAGTGCCTTGATCAGTCCCGACTTCAACGCCTTGACCAGCTTGCGTTCGATCGGCTCGGCCGCGATCACCTTGGGCAGCGCCTGATTCATGCGACCCACAGGATTGTTGGCGTTGGGTGTCAGATAGGCGCCCTCGATCAATCGATCACGCGCTTCGTTCGGCGACAGCATCAGCGTGCAGACGCGATGGCCGAGGCGGTCGCCCGGAGTTTTTTCATGCATGCCAATCGGGAACACCAGTGCGCGCAACAACCACGCCACCGGGCGGATCGGAAAATTGCGCAGCACTCCGTCAATTGCAGTTTGCATTGCATAGACGCGGTCGTACATCGCCCAGGCGAGAAATGGATGGTCGATGCTCGGGCGTCCCTGGTCCTCATAGCGCTTGAGCATCGCGCTCATCATGTACAGATTGGCCAGGATGTCGCCAAGGCGGCCGGAGAGCTTTTCCTTGACCTTGAGCTTCCCACCCAAAGTCAGCATCGAGGTATCGGCCATCAGCGCGAGCACAGCACTGTAGCGTGTGATCTTGCGATAGAACTTTGCGGTTGAGTTGTTGCCGATCGGTGCCTTGGCAAAGCGTGAATGCGAGTGTCCGAGCAGGAACGAGCGCACGCCATTGGAAAGGGCAAATCCGATGTGGCCAAACAACAGTTCATCAAAGGTGCGCAGACGCACACCGGCATCAACAATTTGCGCGGCCTGCATTTCCTTCAGCACATAAGGATGGCAGCGAATCGCGCCCTGGCCGAAGATGATCATGCTGCGTGTAAGAATATTGGCGCCCTCCACGGTGATGCTGATCGGGGCGGATTGGAATGCGCGGCCGACGTAGTTGCGCGGGCCAAGGATGATGCCCTTGCCACCGTGAATGTCCATCACGTCTTTGACCAGGGCAGAAGCCATCTCGGTTGCGTGATACTTGGCAATTGCCGAAGGCACCGCCGGCTTTTCGCCCAGGTCGACCGCGGCCGCAGTCATCTGCGATAAGGCAGTGACGGTATAGGCGTAGCCGCCGATGCGGGCAAGCGCTTCTTCAACGCCTTCGAAGCGACCGATCGGCATCTGGAATTGCTTACGGATTCGCGCATACGCGCCGGTTGCCGCAACCCCCATGCGCACGCCACCGGCGCTGGACGACGGCAGCGAAATGGCACGGCCCACGCTCAGGCATTCGACCAGCATGCGCCAGCCCTGTCCGATCATATTTTCGCCGCCGATCAGATGTTGCATCGGTACAAACACATCCTTGCCACGCACCGGTCCATTCTGGAATGGCACATTCAGCGGGAAATGGCGACGGCCCACTTCAAGGCCCGGTGTATCGCGCGGGACCAGCGCCAGGGTGATGCCGCGGTCGCGTTCCTGACTGAGGAGATGATCGGGATCGTACAGTCGGAAGGCCAGACCGATCACCGTGGCAACGGGCGCCAGCGTAATGTAGCGCTTGTCGAAATTGAGTTTGATGCCAACGACTTCCTCGCCCTTGTAGATGCCTTTGCACACCGTGCCGTAGTCTGGGATCGACGTGGCATCAGAACCGGCGTAGGGGTTGGTCAGCGCAAAGCAAGGGATGTCTTCGCCGCGTGCGAGCCGCGGCAGATAGTAATTTTTCTGCTCGTCGGTTCCGTAGTGCAGCAACAATTCGGCTGGGCCCAGCGAATTGGGTACGCACACGGTTGAGGACAGCGTGCCCGACAGGCTGGCGCATTTGGCGACGACGAACGAGTGGGCGAGCGCGGAAAATTCCAGTCCACCAT
>JANMSL010000380.1:0-4456 GCA_031389245.1 Lysobacterales bacterium
CCCCCCCCCCCCCACACGAGCCGGTCCCACTTGCCCTACACCAAGACTTCCCGGCAACCGCGTCAGTTCTCGAATCCATCCAGAAACACCAGCACACCGCCCGCAGCCGTGGTGTTCGTGGTTGCAGTGTTGTTGCCGGAAACGGGATCGGTGACGGCGCCGCCCACTACGGCGGTCACGCTATTGGCGAGCACGCCGGTCGTGCCCACGGCAACGGTGCCGCTGACCGAATAGGTGACGTCACTGCCCACCGGCAGATTGACATTGTGCGTGATATTGCCGCTGCCCGACACCGGGCAGCTGGCGCCGCCAGTGGCAGTGCAGGTCCACGTTGGCGCGCTGTAGGCAGCGGGGAAGATATCGACAACGGTGTTGGTTGACGAAGCCACCGGGCCTGCGTTGTCAATTACGATGGTGTAAGTCAGCGGCTGGCCGGCGGTGTATTGCGCCGGAGTGGCAAGCGCTTCGACACCGACATCGGCCTCCTGTGGTCCGGCGGTGCAGTCGATTACGGCGCGGATCACCCAGTCGCCGTTTACACCCAAAGTCGCCGAGTTGAACCAGACAAACGTGCCAGGAGCGAGTTCCGCGAGCAGCCCGTTACGGCCAGTTTGGTTGCCATCGACGTCGCGCACGACGCTGGGATCGCCCGCACCCACAGCCGTGTCGAACATCAATGACACCACCACCGTCTCATTCGCGGTGACCGGCACGATCAACGGGATGGCCATGTTCTCGTCGAGGAAGCGATACTCGTTGAGCACGCCATCAGTGAGCACCGGTCCACCAATCTCCTGCGCCAACACGCCCGGCGTCGGAAAGGTCCCGTTGCGAAATATCTCGATCGCGAAGTGAATGGTTTCGCCGCTCGTGCCCGTTGGCGATCGCCAAAATACCTGCACCGCGCGCAGATTGCCGTTGCACGGCGAGGTCAACCAGGACGCCGCCTTCTCGCCCGCGGAAAACCCCTGGACAATGACTGCCGTTCCAAAATTGGTCAGCGAATCGTTTTGCACCGTTTGCTCTACGGCCTGTGCGCCGAAGCTGATGGATGCAGTGAGCAAGGCTGTTGCGATGCGCGTTTTCATTTTGGCCCCCAATCGATGATTCCCCGGCACAGCTGCGACCATAAACCCGCGAACAGATGTAAATTCGTGACGTAGTTCACAGAAAAGTCCAATCGGCCGATTGGACTTAGGGAACCTCGGAACAAGTTCGGAGCCTGGATGGCGCCGAGTCAGGGGGCGAAAAACCGCAGGTTGACCCGCTGCGCTGTTAAGAGCGACCCGCTGCGTTGTTGAAAACCAGGATGTGGCGAACGATAAGCTGTACAGCGAAGACGAAGTAATGACTTTTTCAGACCTTCCTTGGCTGTGGGCCTGCGCTTGGCTTCTGGTTCAGCCATGAAAGCAAGGTGCCGGGAGCATGGCTCGAGCCATCGTCGGACGAAGTGCGCAGTTTGGGTCTGTGCGCTGCGGAACGTTTTGCGCACACTCGATCGCGGCGGACGCCGCTCCTGCAGGAACGACGCAGTCTCGCAATGCTGTCAACCTGAAAGACTTCGCAGCTTGTCGAATCAACGCATCAGGCTAGCCTGAACGCACACTGGATGGAGTTCGCATGACCGACATATCTGCCGGCACAGGTGCTGCCGCTTCGCCTTTCATTCGCCACAACCAGGCCTTCGACGCGGTACTCGGCCCGGACCCGCGGTTTGCCGTTTTGCTGCACGCTGACGCGCATGAAGGTCCGGTTTATGTCGACGCACAGCAGGCGCTGTACTTCACTTCGCTGCCGGTAAGCAGCGCTGTTCCATTGGCCGGATTCAAGCAGGTCGCGATCAGGCGTCTGGGCCTTGAGGTGTCGAAATTTCCCTTTCTGGTGCGCGCGCAATCCACTGTCTGCGAACATTCGAACATGGCCAACGGGATGACTCTGGATCGCCAGGGTCGACTGGTGATCTGTGAGCAAGGCAGCCGCGCCACGCCAGCGCGTATCAGCCGGATGGATCTCGCAACACTGGAGACCACCACCCTGGTGGACGCTTGGCGCGGCCTGCGCTTCAATTCGCCGAATGATGTCGTGGTCAAGAGCGATGGCACGGTATGGTTTACCGATCCCGCCTACGGCGTGCTGCAACAATTCAAGGACGCGCCGATGGTGGGCGACTACGTCTATCGCTACGACCCGGCCAATCAACAGATCGCCGTGGTTGCCGATTCATTCAACAAGCCCAACGGCCTCGCATTTTCAGCGGACGAATCGGTGCTGTATATCAACGACAGCGCGGCAATTCAGGGACCGGGCAGCTATCGTCCCGAGTTGCCGCATCACTTGCGCGCATTCGATGTGATCGGCGGGCGCCACTTGGCCAATGGCCGACTGTTTGCCGTGGTCACGCCGGGCATACCCGATGGCCTGAAAGTTGATTGCGCCGGCAATGTCTACAGCTCATCGGCGAGCGGTCTGCAGGTGTTCGATCCCAGCGGTGATCTGATCGGCGAAATCCTGGCGCCTGGAGTCGCCAACTTCTGTTTCGGCGGGCCCGAGGGCAATGTGCTGTTGTTGATGGCCGACACGGTGATTTACCAGGTGCAGATTGCGGCACGCGGGGCGGTGCGGCCGGAGTAGCCGATGACCGTTGCAGCTGTGACTGCCATCGCAGCTGCCACTGCGTGCATGTGGCATACACTGGGCGCATGCCCCGACGCTCACCTTCCCAGCAGATTATTGAATTATTCGCGTGGCCAGTTGCACTGGCAACCGCATTCGCCACTGGCCCGATCTGCGCGCAGAGCAGCGCCAGCCTGCAGTCACTCGAAGGCTTTGGCAATCTGGAAACCGCAGGTGCGATCGCCACCATCGGCGGCGACAGCGATGGTGACAGTGCGCTGCAGATCGAATGGCGGCGTGTCGGCGATCCCAGCTTCAAGCTCGCGCATCCCGGTGTACGTTTCGATGCCACGCATTTGGCCAGCAGCCTGTTCGGGCTTGCGCCGGCGTCGAACTACGAGCTGCGCGCGACGCTGAGCGACCCCGATGGAGTCTCCGGCAGCAACCTGTTGACAGCAAATTTCAGCACACGCGCCGACGCATTGGTCGAGCCGAGTCTGCGCACGCTCTATGTCGCAACGAGTGGCGACGATGGAAACAATGGACTGACCCTGGCGACCGCAGTCCGGACCATTCAGCGCGGCGCGAACCTGGCGTTGGCCGGGGACGTGGTGCTGGTTGCGCCCGGTGTGTATCGCGAATCGGTCAGCGTGCCGCGTTCGGGCAGCGCGCTCCAGCCGATTGTGTTTCGCGGCATGGGCGATGGCGTGGTGCTGGATGGTGCCGACGCGACCATTGCCGCGGGTGCAAGTTGGACCGCACTCGGTGCTGGCGTGCATCGTCGCGCGCTCGGCTTCGCAACGGGCCATGTGGTCAATGAGCTGGGACGGCTGTATCGCTACGACACTTTGGTCGATCTGCAGGGACTGGCAGCCGGTGCGCCGGGCGGTTTCTATTTCGACGGCGCGGATTTGCATGTCAAGTTTTCTGATGCAAGCGCACCGAGCGCGCACACGCTGCACGTTGCGCGGCTTGAGGACGGATTTTTCATTGATGGGCGCAGTCACGTGCGCATCGAAAACTTCGAGATCCGCCACTATGGCGCGAGCGATTTCGGCAAAGGCGTGTATCTGCGTTTCAGCAATGATTGCGTCGTGCGCAACAGTCGCATTCAGCAGGTCGGTTCAGCCGGAGTGTGGATCAAAGGCGGTGCACGACATCGCATCGAAGACAGTATTTTCAGCGATACCTCGATCAAGAACTGGCCCTGGGACTTGACCAAGGGCAGCAGTGCCGAGAACAACGGCATCACCTTCACCGACAACCCCGGCCGCGGCCATGTTGTGCGCCGCAACGCATTCTCCGGGCTGTTCAACGGCATCGGCCCCTGCGGCAGCGCGATACCGCCCGACGGCATCACCACCGAAGTCGATGTCTATCGCAATAGCTTTCGTGACCACAACGACGACGCATTGGAGCCAGAGGGCTACTGCGCCAACATTCGCATCTTCGAAAACAACATCCGCGATTCGCATATGGCCTTTGCGCTCGCACCCGCTGCGCCCGGGCCCACATTCGTGGTGCGCAATACCGCGCTCGACACCGGCAACACCCGCACCAGTCTGCTCGATGGCTATACCTCGAGCGCGTTCAAAATCAACAGTGGCTTTCCCACGCCAATCGGACCGCTGCTGATCTATCACAACACCTTGTTGACCAATGCGCCTGCCACCAACGCGATCACGCTGTTGACGCCGGGCACCAGCACCAGTCTGCGCAGCCGCAACAACATCATCGCCGGCACTCGCTACGTGCTGGAAAAAGTCAACACGATCGTGCTCGACCTCGACTACGACCTGCTCTACAGCACCGATCCCACGCGCTTCGTGCGTTGGCAGGGAAC
>JANMSL010000496.1:0-2366 GCA_031389245.1 Lysobacterales bacterium
GTTGAACTTTAGCCAAAGCTTTGGCCCCGGCCATCGTCTCGGTGCCTGGCGCGTGCTGCGCGAAATCGGTGCTGGCGGCATGGGCACCGTGTTTCTTGCCGACCGGGCGGATGGCCAGTACACGCTGCAGGCGGCGATCAAGGTGATGCGTGGATTTCCAACTGAAGATGGCCGCCGTCGGCTGCGGATGGAACGGCAGATCCTCGCCGAACTCGATCATCCAAATATTGCGCGACTGCTCGATGGCGGCGAAACCACCGACGGCCAGCCCTACGTTGCAATGGAATACGTTGATGGCACTGAATTGCTCGAATACATCGCCGACCATCGGCTGAACCGGCAGCAGCGACTGGATCTGTTCGATCGCATCGCCGACGCCGTGCAGCATGCACATCAGCGGCTGGTGATTCATCGCGATCTGAAACCCGGAAACGTGCTGGTGCGCAGCGATGGCGAAGCCAAACTACTCGACTTTGGCGTGGCCAAATTGATCGACGTCAGCATCGACACCGATGGTCGGCACACCTCGACACGGTTGTGGACGCCGGGTTATGCGAGCCCCGAGCAGAAACTCGGCCAGCGAGTGACCACAACCACCGATGTGTACAGCCTCGGTGTGCTGCTGCATGAAATGCTGACCGGCGTGCGCGCTGTTGCGGAATCGCTTGCCATCGACTTGCCGCAGAAGGCGCCGGCGATCACTGTGGACGCCGAGTTGCGCGGCATTATCGCGATGGCGAGGGCTGAGCAGCCGACGCAGCGTTATCCATCGGTTGAGTCGCTGCGCGAAGACCTGCGGCGCTATGGTGAAGGCCGGCCACTGCGCGCGGCACGCGACAGCAGCTGGTATCGAATGCGGAAATTCCTGCGGCGCCATCGCACGGCAGTGGCGGCCGTGACGCTGGTGATCGGCGTTCTTGCGCTGTTCGTATGGCGACTGGGTGCCGAACGTGATCGTGCACTTGCGGCGGAGGCCGAGGCCAAGACACATGCTGCCGCCGCTGCGCGTTCCGCTGCCACCTCGCGGCACACACTCGACTATGTCATCAACATCTTCAATGCCGCCGATCCCGAGAACACCCAGGGTCGCACAATCACCCCGCGCATCCTGGTCGACGAGGCGGCCAAGCAACTGCCGTCTCGGCTGGGCGATGAACCCGAGGCCAGGCGCGGGATGCAGATGGTACTCGGGCAGCTCTACAACGCACTGGGCGAACCAGCCAAGGCCATTGCCCTGCTGGAACCCGCGCTCGCCAATGCATCAGTCGCTTCGCGTGAGGATGCCTTGCAGCTCGCCAATGCTGTCGATGAACTGGCTGTCGCTCAGGTGGCGGTTGCGCAGGATGACCGGGCCAGTGCCGCCAAGCTGCGCTCGGCCGGATTACGCGAAACCTGGGCTGCCGACGATCCGATCGAGATGATCAAGGCGACCTACCAGCGTGCCAACGCGGCTTATATTGCTGGCGATCTTGGCACTGCACGCACAGGATTCGAAGCGGCTCTGGTCAAAGCACGGGGAGCGCCGACCATTGCGCCGGACTTCGTCGACCAGATACTCATATTGTTGTCTGACACTTATAACCTTGAGGGCGATTTTCCGGCTGCAGACCGGATGTCCACCGAATTGATCACGCGTGTCGAACAGCGTTTGCCCGAGCTGCATCCGGCGCGCATTCGTGCGGTCAAGGCGCGCGCCAAGGTACTGAACCGCCTCGGGCGCTACGACGAGGCCGAAGTACTCCTGCGCCGGGCGATCGACAACCAACACGTATTGATCGGTCCGAACGGGACAACGCTTGCCACGCTCATCAACGACTTGGGCGCAACGCTGAGCGACACCGGTCGCTTTCGCGAGGCTTCCGAGCTGCTGTCGCGATCGCTGGCACTATCGCTCAAGGCATCAGGAGCCGGGGCCGAATCCGATCCGATCACCTTGATGAACCTCGGCTCAACGCAGGAAGGTGCTGGCGACTACGTTACGAGCATGGCCACGATGCAGCGTGCGATAGCGCTGATGCGCCACCAAAATGCAACCGAGGGCAGCTTCTTGCTCAAATCCAATGCGAACTACGCACGTACGCTGGCCCTGGCGGGGCACGTCGACGAAGCGCGTACGCTGATGCAATCCGTCGTCACCGCACATAAAGCCGCTGGCAAAAGCAGCGAGTTCGAATGGGCCATCGAGACATTCAGGCTGGCCCAGATCGAGTACCTCGCTGGGCGCCTCGGCGATGCCACGCGATTGGTGGACGCCGCCCAGCCCGTACTCGTTGAGGCGCTGCCTGCTGGCCACCCGGCCCTGGCCGCCGTCCTCGGTGTTCGCGGCCGGATTGCACTCGCTGGAGATGATCTTGAGCTTGCCGATC
>JANMSL010000497.1:0-6697 GCA_031389245.1 Lysobacterales bacterium
ACCCACCAGAGCTCAGGCCTAGCAGAGTTTGGTGGGTCCGACCTGTGGTCGGACGCTCTCCCCCACATTGCCATCAAGTCAGCGCTTCTGGCCGAACCGCCGCCCGCCGCTTGGCCAGCGTACGCAACGCAATCGCCAGCACGCCACTGAGCACCATGGCGCCGCCGATCCACAGGCGCGGGCCGGGGCGGTCGCCCCAGAATACGATACCGAGCATCACCGCCAGCACTGGGCTGAGCAGAAAATACGGAGTCAGCTGCGCCACCGGATGACGCTGCACCAACAGATAAAACAAACTGTGCCCAAGCATCGAAGCGATCACCGCCGCATAGATCACTCCCATCCACGCGATCGGGCTTGCCGCGGCGAATTGGGCGCGCGGGTCCGGTTCGATCAGCAGGCTGAGCAACAACAGCGGAAACGTGCCGATCCACGCCGACCAACCCTGCAGGCTGAGCGCAGCGATGCCTTTGAGGTCGCGCATCAATACCGTGCCCAGCGCCAGAAAGAATGCCGAGACCAGCATCAACAACAACGATTCCGGACGATCCAGCACCAAGGGATCGAAGCCGAGTACCAGGATGCCAGCGAAGCTGACCAGAATCGCCAGCCCCGTACGCCAGGCGAAGCGCTCACCCAGCATTGCCCAGGCCAGCATCGCGGCCATCGGCACGTAGCTTTGCATCACGATGGCGGGCGAAGCGATGTCGCCAGCCAACTTCAGCGCCCAGAAACTCAGCCCGAAGTGCAGCACGCAGTT
This sequence comes from Lysobacterales bacterium, assembly GCA_031389245.1. Lineage (GTDB taxonomy): Bacteria > Pseudomonadota > Gammaproteobacteria > Xanthomonadales > Ahniellaceae > 0-14-3-00-62-12. Next base: position 761 of record JANMSL010000497.1, read on the forward strand.
GCACAGCGCCACGGCCACCAGTCGGCCGATCTGCGCGCGCGGCGGCGGCTTGAGGAACGGGATCAGCAGCAGACCAAGCAGCAGCAGGCGCAGCGCGGTAAACAGCAACGGCGAAAACTCGCGCAGTGCCAACGCCGAAGTCAGGAAATTTCCGGCCCAGGCGAGGCACACGATCAGGATCAGCAGCAGGTCGCGCGCGTTCATCGTTGTGGAATGTCAGCTCAAAACTGTGGGAGCGGCGTAAGCCGCGATTGCTTGACCCGCCAAACTTTCGCAGCCCATGCCGCCGGAGCAGATGCAGCCCGCGAAAACGTTCAAGACACAGAAATGCCCGTGAGCCGCAACAGCGCCTCCGCGTATTTGACCCGAGTCGCTTCGATCACACCGGCTGGAATGCGCGGAGCAGGCGGGGCCTTGTTCCAATTCAGCGTTTCCAGATAGTCGCGCACGTATTGCTTGTCGTAGCTGGGCGGGCTGATGCCGACTTGCCAGGTATCGGTGGGCCAGAAGCGCGACGAATCCGGCGTCAACATTTCGTCCATGACCAGCAGCTTGCCGTCGCCATCGACACCGAACTCCAGCTTGGTGTCGGCGATCAGAATGCCGCGCGCCGAGGCGAAGCGTGAGGCGTAGTCATAAATGCGCAAGGTTGCCGCGCGCACCATTTCGGCCAGTGGTCCGCCGATCGCGGCGACCATCGCGTCGAAACCGATGTTCTCGTCGTGTCGGCCGGAGGCTGCCTTGGTCGACGGCGTGAAGATCGGATACGGCAACTGCTCGGCTTGCTGCAAACCTTTGGGCAATTCGATGCCGCAGACGCTTCCGTTGGCCTGGTAGTCCTTCCAGCCCGAACCAGTGAGATAGCCACGCGCGATGGCTTCAATGGGCAGTGCCTTGAGCCGCTTTGCCACCACGCTGCGATCTTCATACAGCGCCACATCTGCCCCGCGCGGCAGCACATCGCGCACGTGTTTGCCGGTGAGGTGGTTGGGCATGATGTGCGCAGTTTGCTGGAACCAGAAATTGGACATCCGGGTCAGAATTTCGCCCTTGCCGGGAATCGGATCCGGCAGCACCACGTCGAATGCCGACAATCGATCGGTGGCTACGATCAGCAGCTCGTTCTGCGGCAGCGCGAACACATCGCGCACTTTGCCACGATGCACCAGGGTCAGTTCGGACAACAGGGTTTGCGCTAGGACTCGCGACACGATGCTGGGTCTCCGGGCGGAGTGCAATTGTATCCATGCTCGTGTGCCGCCCGGATGACCCGATGGCGATTGCTATGATGTCGCCATGAACGCATTCTCCTCACTCCGTGCTCGCGGCCTTTGGCCGCGTTCGTCACCCGCGCTGCTGGACATTGCCTACAACCGCATCGCGCATCACGCGGTCGATCCATACTGGCGGGACGCAGCGTGAACAAGTGGCTCAATGTGCTGGTGGGGGCGATCCTGGGCTTGATCATGATGCGCCATCCGATTGGCGTGCTGATCGGAGCAGCCACGGGCTATCTGCTGGGGCCGCGATTCGGCGACGACAAGCCAAAAGCCACGCCGGCACGGATGCTCTATCCGCTGTTTGCGCTTGCCGGTGCCTTGGCCAAAGCGGACGGACGCGTATCCGAGGCCGAGGTCGGCGCCACCGAGCAATGGATGACCAGGCTCGATCTCAACAAGGCCCAGCGCAAACAGGCCATCGCCGCATTTGATGCGGGCAAGCAATCCGGTTTCGACGCGGATGTACATGCCCGCGAGCTGGCGGCACATTGCATCGTGCGATTGGATTTGAAAGTCATGCTATTGGGCGCCCTGCATCAGATTGCCAGTGCCGACGGCCGCATGCATGCTGACGCGACACGCCTGCATCAGCGCATCGTCGAGCTGTTGGAGGTTCCGGTCGATTTATGGCGCCAAGCGCAGTCGAAGTTCCACCACGGGCAGGATGCCGCTCCAGCGCTCGATACCCGAGTCGCCAGCGTCTCCGATTACCACGCGCTCGGCGTGAGCACCTCGGCCAGTGATGCCGAGGTGCGTCGTGCGTATCGCAAGCTGCTCACCAAGCACCATCCCGACAAGCTGGCTGGGCGCATCACTTCGACGTCGGAGCGGGGCCTGGCGGAGGAGCGCACGCGTACGTTGATCGCCGCCTACGAGCGCATCAAAAATACCCGCGGCATGGGTTGAAGGTGGTTATTCTGGGCTGCTCAAGTCCAGAGCGTCCGCGCGCAGCGCGGACCCACCACAAGCGCGGACCCACAGGGAACGCGGGGTTAGTCGTCGGACGAATGGATCGCGTCGCCTCCCGGTTTGCGGAAACGCAGCGTCATCCGGTCGGATTCTCCAATCGCAAGGTACTTCTCGCGATCACGTTCCTTCAGTGCCAGCGTGGGCGGGAGTGTCCAAACGCCACTTTCGTAGTCCTTGGTGTCCCGGCTGTTGGCATTGACCTCGCTCTTCGCTTCCAACACAAAGCCGGCCGCGGTTGCCAGTCCGACGACGTATTCCTCGGTCAGATAGCCGGTCTTCAACGTTGCTTCGAGCGACGTACCCGGATGCGCGCGATGATCGACCACGCCGAGCACACCGCCAGGCTTGAGCGCAGCGAAGAAGGCGGCGAACCAGGCGCCGTCGTTTCCGCTCTGCGTCCAATTGTGCACATTGCGGAACGTGACGATGGCATCGACCGGGCCGGCCTCGGAAAAGTCCGGCGCCTTGGTGTCGATCACAATGAGTTTGGCTCCGCCGTAGAGATCCGGACGCGCGGCGATCTTGTCGCGAAGCTGCTGGTTCAATGGCGCGAAGTAGCGCGGAACCCCGGGCACGGTGTCGTTCCAGATGGCGGCGATAAAGTGGCCCTCGGCGTTCAGCCAGGGGCCGAGGATTTCGCTGTACCAACCGCCGCCCGGCGTGATTTCGAGCACGCTCATGGAGCGCTTGATGCCGAAGAATTCCAGTGTCTGTTGCGGATGCCGATAGCCATCGCGAAGGCGATTGGATTCGACTCGATGCGCGCCGGCAATTGCGTCCCGCAGTGTGCTGTCGACCTCATCGGCACCGCTTTCGAAACCGGATGCGGTGGTGCTGGGTGCGCTCGCGTCATCCGCCTTGGAAGCGCCGTCGCTTTGGCATCCGGTAAGGACCAGGAGCAGCATCGAAACAAGCAATCCTCGAAACATGGCAGGTCTCCGTCGGGTTGGAAGTGCGAGGCTAACATGCGCCGATATCGAAGCTGCGTCAGGCGCCAGCGAACACCATCAATCAGCCTGAGCCGGTGGCTTCCGATGCGATCAGGCTGAGCTCGGGTGAATACGGCGCGATCTCCGGCGGAGTGCCGCCGCGCAGCCGTTCCTGCAAGCCCAACCACCAGCGCACGTCGAATATTTCGCCATGCACTTCAATCAGTCGCCGCTCCTGTTCGGGCGTCAATCCGAGGAATCGTGGAAACTGCTCCGGAAACACATCATTGTCGCCGACGTAATACCAGGCACCGTGATGCATTTCCTCGTCATTGTCGCTGGGCGTGGGCAGCGCGCGAAAACGGCATTCGCTGACCATGCACAGCTCATCGTAGTCGTAAAAAATCGCCCGTCCATGCCGGGTGACGCCGAAATTTTTCAACAACAAATCGCCAGGAAAGATGTTGCTCATTGCCAGGTCCTTGATCGACTGCGCGTAGTCGAGCAACGCCTGCATCGCCAACTCGGGCGCCGCCTCCTTGATGAACAAGTTGAGCGGGCGCAGATAGCGTTCCACGTAGCAATGCGTCAGCACGATATCGTCGCCGTCCTCCAGCACACTTTCGCGGCAGCCGCCGGTCAGTTCATCAAGCAGGCTCTGCTCAAATTGCTGGCGTGGAAAGCGCAGGTGGCGAAATTCCTGTGCATCGACCAGGCGCCCGGCGCGGTCATGCTTGAACACCAGTTGATACTTGGCCATCACATCGGCGCGCGCCATGGTTTTGACTGGCGCAAATTTGTCGCGGATCAGCTTGAACACCAGCGGATAACTCGGCAGATGGAAAACCGCCATCACCATGCCGCGCTCGCCGGGCGCATGCACGAATTGTTCGGCGCATTGCTTCGCTGGCAAATCCGCGTGTGTTGCCAGCGCACGCACTTTTTCCAGATGACGAAAGAACAGACGAAAGCGCTCAGTTTTGGCCTGCTTGAGTCGCCCGAGCACAGCGAACCATTCGTCGACCGCTTTCCTCGGCAACAAGGTTTTCAGGAACACGACCGCATCGCCCACGGTTTCGAAGTCGGCAAGAAAGTACGAGCGGGTGAAGCCGAACAGCTGGGTGACATCGGCGCGATTGAGAATCACTGCATCGATCACGATGCCTGCGCCGCGGTTCGCCAGTGCAATGACGAATGGCGCGTACTCCGACTCACCGAAAACGCGACCGACAAGATAGGCACGGCGTTCGCGATAAAAACGAGTTTCCAGCAGCTCAACCGAGCGTGCCGGGCGCTTGCCCCACGACGCCAGTTGAGCGTTCACTGTTTCTGCAGCCAGGCGCGCGCACTGTTCGGCGTGCGCATAGGGCACCGCAAACGGGGTGTCGGCGAGGATGCGACGAAACAGGTCCGGCAGGTCTTCCGATACCGAATAGGCGAGGCGCGCCACCGGGTGTTTGATGCGATCGGTTGGCTCGATGTCCAGTGCCACAAATTCAATTGCAGCATCGACGCCGCGTGTCTTGAAGAAACGCCGGGTCAGCGTGTTGAAGTAGGTCTTGTACAGTTCCTGATCGAGCAACGTGGCAATGCTGGCCTCGAACGCGGGTTTGATGGCTTCCCAGATATCGCGACGGCTGGCGTGTTCGCCCAGAGTTTCCAGCAGGCGTTGACTGGTTTCGGCGACACTGGTGTCGTACAGCTCGATGCGCTCGACCAGATCGGGTTGTTGCAGCGCCCACTCGCGACGCTCGAAGCGCAATTGCGCGCGGCGCGTGATCTTCCGGAACTGATGGTTGTACTCGACGAATCCGTCCAGAATCAGCGCGGCGCCCTGCCGCGCCTGCCAAGGGTACTGCGGGTGTTCACTGTTATCGGCGTTCATGCTTCTACACTACCGTCATCACCGGGCGAAGCCTACAATGCCGTCATGCAAACACCGCGCCGCGTCGAACATCAGCTGACCGACAAGGGCTATGTGCCCGTATATACCACCGGCGTGGTCGAGCAGCCCTGGGAGACGTACGGCGCGGAAGACCACCGCACCTGGGCGACGTTGTTTCGAAGACAGCAGGATCTCCTGGTCGGCCGTGCCTGTGACGAGTTTGTCGAGAACCAGCATCGCATGGGCATGACCGCCGATGCGATTCCCAGGTTTTCCGATCTCAACAAATATTTGCAGGCTGCCACCGGATGGAAGCTGATCGCGGTCGAAGGCCTGCTGCCCGAGCTGACTTTCTTCGAGCATCTCGCGGCGCGTGAGTTTCCGGTCACCTGGTGGATTCGCAAGCCCGAGCAAATCGACTACATCAGCGAGCCGGACCTGTTCCATGATCTGTTTGGCCATGCGCCGTTGCTGATGAACCCGGTGTTTGCCAATTACATGCAGGCGTATGGCGCTGGTGGTGTGCGCGCGTCGACTTTTGGCAGCGAGCCACTGAGCAATCTGACGCGGCTCTATTGGTATACGGTGGAGTTCGGCTTGATCAATACCGACAAAGGGCTGCGCATCTATGGCGCCGGGATTCTGTCGTCCAAGGGCGAGTCGATACACAGCCTGGACTCGGCAACACCCAACCGAATCGGTTTCGACGTCAAACGCGTCATGCGCACGCGCTATCGAATCGACTCATTTCAAAAAACCTATTTCGTGATTGACAGTTTTGACGACCTGTTCAAGGCCACCGTCGATCCCGACTTCGGGCCGATCTATTACGACCTCAAGGGTGCCGAAGCGGTGCCAGCGGGCGATGTGCTGG
>JANMSL010000520.1:0-2105 GCA_031389245.1 Lysobacterales bacterium
TGGCTGGGATTCGATATCGCTTCAGGAATCTTTGGTGACCCGGGGTTAGGCGCGCGCGGCAACACTGCCACCGGCCCTGGCTCGCTGGCAATTCGCGACGCGCTCAGCGCCGCTGGACAAAGAGGATTCAACGCCTCCGTGCAATTGCACTTGAGCCGGAACTACACACCGTGAGAATTTTCAAGAGGGCATGCACCCTTGATCAAAAATCATGAGTGAGATCCCGCATCTGCGTGAGTGCATCCACGACAAATTCATCTCGGTGAACTTCGTTTGTTCGCTGGCATGCCGACCGCGCCCGCCGCCTGGGCCGATTTCATCAACTACTTCGAAGCCAACACCGACACTTTGATCGGTTTCACCTGGTGGACCGGTGGGGCGCCGGGATGGTGGGACGACGTTGCCGCCAACGGAGGCGGTCATTTCTCGACCGCCCCTACCCACTACGCCACCTTCACCGGGGATACCGCGAACATGGACATGATCGAAAACGATTTTTGAACACCTTTCGGGGCATCGCATCGAGGAGCAGCATATGTCGAATACTTACGTCCGGATCGTCCTGTCGATCGCGCTACTGTCCACGGCGCACGCGGCACGCGCGACGGTGTTCGTCGTCAATACCACCGCCGATTCCGGCGTCGGAAGTTTGCGCCAGGCCATCCTCGACGCGAACGCGCAAATCGTGACGGGTCCCACCGCCTGCGCGCCGCACCGTGTCGAATTCAATATTGCAGGCATCGGGCCGCATACGATCCGCCCGCTTTCGGCGCTGCCGACCGTGTTGATCACCATCACGTTCGATGGTTTCACGCAGCCTGGATCGGTAATCAACAGCGCGATCCAGGGCAACAACAGCGTGTTGAAAATCGAACTCGACGGCAGCTTTGCCGGCGCCGCCGACGGGCTTCGTTTCTCGCCGAAGATTCCCGGCAGCGGTCCGGGCTGCAGCGGCAATGGGTCGGTGGTGCGCGGCCTCGCGATCAACCGCTTTCAGAGCGCCGGCATCCGTGTCGAAAGCCCCTGCGTGCCGCCGACATTCTGCCAGGCTGGCGGCATACGCATCATCGGCAATTTCATCGGTACCGATATCACCGGCAGCAGCGCGATGGGCAACGGTTCCGGCATCGTGTTCGGCGCGAACAGCACGCGCAACATCGTCGGGGATGAAATCTTCCAGGACGGTGGGTTGGTCACCCAGCAAAATCGCAATGTGATCTCGGCCAACGCCTTGGACGGCATCTACCTCCGGTCGGTACCGGGCAGTCCATCGGCGCTCGATCACCGCATCCGCAACAACACGATCGGGCTCAACGCCGCGGGCACGGCGGCGTTGCCCAATGGCGGACATGGCATCTTCGCCGATGAAGGCAGCGCCGCGACCAAGATCGAAGATAACTTGATCTCCGGCAACCTTCAGGATGGTGTGCGTCTGCGCTCCAATGCGGGCTTCGCGGGCATCTCGAAAAATGGCATCGGCATCGGCGAGGGCGGCGTCGCCATCGGCAACGTCGGCAATGGCGTCTATATCGACGGCCCATCGACCATCGCGGGAGTAACCGGAAATTATCCGGGGATCTTCAGCGCGAGCATCGCCAACAACGGCGGCGCCGGCGTCTATGTCGCGGATGCCGCGATTGTGGATATGAACGCTACGACCGCCAACAATGGTGGTCTGGAAATCGATCTGGCGCCCTCCGGCGTGACGCCGAACGATGACCTCGACACGGACACCGGCCCCAATGCGCTGCTCAACTATCCGGTGATCACCGGCGCGACGCGCGATCCGCAGACCGGTGTCACCACCATCATCGGAACCCTGAACACCACACCCGGCGTCAGCACCACGGTCAATTTCTACTTCAACGACAGCTGCGATGCGAGCGGACACGGCGGGTCGGCGGCGCCTGTCAATGGAGCGTCGGTCACGCTGATACCGGATGCGCAAGGCAATGCCAGCTTCAACCGCAGCGTGTCGTTCCTGCCGCTCGGAAAATTCCTCAGCGCCCAGTCGCGTCGCTTTTCGGCAACGCCCGGCTCGATCGAAGTGTCAGAACTTTCCGCGTGTCGCCAGGTGGTGGCGCTGGGCGCGTTGTTTGCCGATG
>JANMSL010000528.1:0-4241 GCA_031389245.1 Lysobacterales bacterium
GATCGGATTGTCCCTGGTCTTCAATCGATACGGCAGCACCGATGACACCAGCACCGCCTTGGATACCGACTTGCCGCCTTGACGCGACATGTAGCGTGCCACTTCGCCGCCGCCCATCGAGAAACCCACAAGCACCGCGTCGTGCGCCCCGGTTTGTTCGATGACTGCCGCCAGATCATCGGAAAGTGTGTCGTAGTCGTAGCCGCTCCACGGTTGCGACGAGCGCCCGAAGCCGCGCCGGTCGTAGGCAATCGCGCGATGCCCGGCATTGGCAATGGCCATTGCCTGGTCGTCCCAACTGTCTGATGAAAGTGGCCAGCCGTGGATCAGGATCACCGGCGTGCCCGTGCCCCAATCCTTCACGTAGATTTTTGTCTTGTCTTTGGTAGCGACATAATTCATGGCGTGTGCGTCCGTTCGGTGAGGGGACACACACTATCGGCGCGGCGCGCGTTTACGTCTGTCCGGTGAGACACATTGCCGGGTCGTATACGACAATCACGAGTGATTACGCGCAGCCAGGGGTTCAATCAACCCGCCCCCTTGGTTGCGCACATTGCCCACTGCTTTGGACACGCCATGAAACGCCAACTCCGGCACTGGGGCAGCCAACGCGATGCTGGCCGCGTCATCGGCACTGCCGTAGATCCAATCGCGCAATAGCGGCGGCGGCAGGATCAGCGGCATGCGGTCGTGGATATCGGCGATGGCGCCGGCGGCGGCCATAGTGACAATGCTGTAACTCTGGATCACCTCGGCCTCAGCGTCCTGCCAGCGATCCCAGAGACCGGCAAACATCAACACCGGCGCATTGGCGGCATGCACAAAGTACGGCTGCTTGGTCTTGCGTTCGGCCAGCACGCGCCACTCGTAGTAGCCAGACGCCGGCACCAGGCAACGCCGCCGCTTCCAGGCATCGCGAAACGCCGGCTTGGCACTCGCCGACTCCACCCGCGCATTGATCGTTGAGTACGCGATCTTCATGTCCTTGGCCCAGAACGGGATCAGCCCCCGACGCATCGACACGGCCATTGCCGCGTGCGCTGCCGCTAGCACTGCTCGGTGGGTCCTGCATTACTCGGTGGGTCCGACCTGTGGTCGGACGCTTTTGTGAGTCGCGAAGTTCAGGAAGAGCGTCCGCGCACAGCGCGGACCCACCACAGCATTGCTCGGTGGGTCCTGTACTGCTCGGTGGGTCCGACCTGTGGTCGGACGCTTTTGTGAGTCGCGGAGTTCAGGAAGAAAGTCCGCGCACAGCGCGGACCCACAGCTAAACGCGCTTTACGGCTTGCGGAATTTCAAAGTCATGCGGTCCGACTCGCCCATCGCGTCGTACTTGCTGCGATCGAATTTATCGTCGTGCGCATCTGCGCCTTCGCTGTACGGACGTGTGCGCGCGACCGGCGGCAGGGTCCAGACACCAAACGGATGGTCCTTGGTATCGGCCGAATTGGCGTTGAGTTCCGAGCTCGCTTCGAGTTTGAAGCCCGCCTTCTCCGCCAGCGACACAACGGCTGACTGCATGACGTAACCACTCGATGTGCCGGTCACCTCGTTGGCGGGGTCGGTGCCTTCGTTCGCGCGGTGCTGTTCCAATGCCAGGATGCCACCGGGCTTCAAAGCCTGAAAGAAATCGGCAAACATTTTGTCGGCAACCCCGCCATTGACCCAACCATGGGTGGAACGGGCGGTCAGAATGAAATCGAATGTAGCCGCCGGCAACGGCGCGGACTTGGCGCCGAAGTTCACCTGACTGACACTGCCGTAGATTTCCGGCTTGGCCGCGAAACGCGCTGCAAAATCTTCGCGCGCCTTGCGCCCTTCGGCGGACAACTCTGGGTTATCCAGGTCAGCCGCAGTAACATAAAACTGGCCACCGGTGGCCTTGGCGTACGGTGCCAGAATCTCGGTCCACCAGCCAGCCCCGGGTTGCACTTCGAGCACCGTCATGCCCGGTGCCAGGCCCCAGAATTCCAGTGCAGCAACCGGATGGCGAAACGCATCACGACTGCGATCGTCTTCGCTGCGCCAAGCTCCGGCGACCGCATCCTGGATCGGCGACGTCGCTACGACAGGCGCAGTAACTTCTGGCACGACGACCGGGGCAGTGACCGGTGCGGGTGCCTCAGGTGTTTTTGAGCAGGCAGCAATCATCACCAACATGATGGACATACTGAGCGGTTTAAAGGAACTGAGCGGTTTAATGGACATGAGAACTCCAGACAGGTGAAAGAATGCGCCAATGCGCGGGAATAGCAGCTCAATACAATTAGGCAACTGCGTGGACTTCGTCAAGCCATGCCAGAAGTCACGGTGGTGCCGTGCACGAAGATCAACGTTGTCCATTCTGTATCCAGGCTTCCACACGCTGCAGATCGGCCTCGGTATCCACGCCAGCGGGAAAGGGTTCCGGGCTGAGGGCGACCGCGATGGCGTGGCCCGCTTCCAGCGCGCGCAATTGCTCCAGCGATTCGATGGTTTCCAGTCGGCCTGGCGGCATCGCGGCGAACGCGCGCAGGAACCCGGCGCGATAGGCGTAAATACCGATATGGCGCAGAAACTCAACGCCCTGTGGCAGTGACGCGGGATTGGCGGCCAAGGCATCGCGTGCACACGGAATTGGCGCACGACTGAAATACAGCGCGCGGCCTGCTGCGTTCAAAACGATTTTCACGCAGGCCGGCGAATGCAATTCCTCGACGTCGCGCAGCACAGTGCACAACGTCGCCATCGGGGTTGCAGATTGCGCCAGCAGTTGCGCCACGGCGCTGATGCCACGCGGCGGCGCCAGCGGTTCGTCGCCTTGCAGATTGACCACAATCAGCTCATCCGGCCAATGCAGCAGGGCAGCAACTTCTGCCAGTCGATCGGTGCCAGACACATGATCGGAGCGCGTCATGCACACCTGCGCAAAAGCACGCCGCGCGACCGCGGCAATGCGCTCATGGTCGGTTGCCACCACCACCTCGCGCGCGCCGGCTTGCAGCGCACGTTCAATCACATGCGCAATCATCGGGCGACCGGCAATTTCGCGCAGCGGTTTGCCGGGGAGTCGTGTGGACGCCATGCGTGCCGGGATCGCGACAACGAATTCAGTAGTCATCTACAGGGTCCTTGGTCGCGAACGATCAGGAGCAGGCGTTGGCACTGCGCATTTGGCAAAGTTGCGCGTGCAGTTGGGCGATGCAGGCAGCGGGCAATTGCACGTCGATCGGTACCGCATACAGTCGATCATGAGCGTAGCGCGCGACCTTGACTGCATCTTTTTCGGTGACCAGAACCAGCAAGTCATCCGGGAAACGTACTTCATCGCCGCCGAAGCGATGATGGTCCGGCCAAGCATGACGATGCACTTTCAGCCCCGCCGATTCCAGCATCACGAAAAAACGTTCCGGATTGCCGATGCCAGCGACGGCGTGGACGGTCTGCCCGCGCAGCGAATCCAGACTCAGCGCATGCGCGACATCGCCAACGCGCACGATCCGCGTAGCGCGCACGCTCATTTCCACTTCCCCGTCCGCGGCGACGCCCCCGTTGACCACGCGCAGATCCACGCGCGCGGCACGGCTCGCGGGCTCCCGCAACGGTCCGGCCGGCAACAGGCGACCGTTGCCGAAGCGCCGCAGTCCATCGATCACCAGAATCTCGATGTCACGCGCCAGCCCCCAGTGCTGCAATCCGTCATCGCTGATAATCACATCGCATCCTGATTGACTGAGCAGCAGTGCGCCCTGCCACCGCCGCCGACCAATGGCAACGGGCACTCCGGTACTGCGACTCAACCACACTGGTTCATCACCGAATTCTTCTGGCGCGGCGGCGGGCGGTACGAGCGCAGCACCGCGTTGCGCGCTGCGATAACCGCGCGACAGGATGCCCGGCTGCCAGCCACGCTCGCGCAGTGCGACCGCGAGTGCTGCGACCAGTGGCGTTTTGCCGGTGCCGCCCACAGTGAGATTGCCGACCACTACCACCGGAACGGCGGCATGCTGACTGCGCAGCACACCCCAGGAATACAGACGCCGACGCAACGCCAGCACCCGCGCATAGATCGATTCCAGCAAGCTCAACCAGAACGGCACGGAGGCCCCGCCATACCAACGCGCCACCAGCCACGACTCCAGGCGGCCGCGCACACCGTTCATGCGTTCTCGATCTCGCGAAATTGCAAGCCGTGCAACTGCGCATAAACCCCGCCACGGGTGATCAGGTCGGCATGCCGCCCCGTCTCCGCGACGCGG
>JANMSL010000536.1:0-6942 GCA_031389245.1 Lysobacterales bacterium
ATGCGCCAGATCATCATCGACAGAAGTCGCATTGCGCAGGCCGACAAACGTGGCGACGGCTTGGAGCGGGTGACACTTGAGGGATGCGATGCGCTCGCCGAAGACGCCAATCTGCTGGATATCGACCGCGCCTTGGATGAATTGAATCAGATTGATCCCGCTCTGCGTGAACTGGTGGAGTTGCGCTACTTCGCGGGCCTGTCCATGCCGGATATCGCCGAGTTGCGCGGCGTTTCGCTGCGTACCGCAGCACGCGACTGGGATCGCGCACGCGCGCTGTTGCGCGTCCGCCTGGGACAAGATGGCCCGGAGCACGCCGGTCAAAAGTACGATGGACACTGAGCAGGTCCAACGCTGGCGTGATGCCGACCGTTGGTTCGCGGCATGGCTTGACCAGGAGTCCAGCGAGCGTGGGGCCTGGCTGGAACAACAAGTCCTCGCTGTGGAAACCCGCGAAGCCTTGCTGGCGCTGATCCATCAGCACCACAGCGGCGACACTTCATTTCCTGCGTTGGATCGCATCACACAGATCGAATTGACGGCGCCGCGGAGTCGCAATCAACTCGCCGGGCGTCGCGTTGGGCAGTGGACGTTGATCGAAGAAATTGGCCGCGGCGGTATGTCGGTGGTGTACAAAGCACGCCGCGGTGAAGTCGATTTCGAGCAGCTTGCGGCAGTAAAGCTGATGAGCTTGGCGGCGCTGGGCTCGGAAGACAACATACGCTTCGAGCAGGAACGGCGACTGCTGGCGCGGCTACGCCATCCGCATATCGCAGCGCTTATTGACGGTGGCTTTGCCGAAGACGGTACGCCTTTCCTGGCCATGACCCTGGTCGAAGGCGAGACCCTCAAACATCACTGCGAGCGCCAGCGACTCGACTGGCGCCAATGTGTGCGGCTACTGATTCAGGTCTGCGATGCGGTAGCGCATGCGCACCGCAACCTCATGGTGCATCGTGATTTGAAGCCGGCCAACATCATAGTCACCGCGCAAGGTCTGCCAGTGCTGCTGGATTTCGGCATCGCCAAATTGCTCGATGACACCCAGCAGGACACGCGCACCGGCATGCGCGCGTTGACGCCTGGCTACGCCGCACCGGAGCAGATTGACGGCGGGCTGATCACTACCGCGACCGATGTCTATGCGCTCGGTGTCATCCTACGAACGTTGTGCACACCCGCAACCGCATTGCCCGAGGACCTCAACAACATCATCGCCATGGCGATGCGCGAGGACGCGGCACGCCGCTATCCCGATGCCCGCGCCCTGGGTGAGGATCTGCAGCGATTGCTGCAGCAACGGGTGGTACTGGCGACGCCCGACAGCAGCGGCTATCGACTGCGCGCATTTCTACGCCGACGCCGCGGCTTGGTGATCGCCATAGGCACAGTGGCGATGGCGCTGGTAGTAGGACTTGGCTTGGCACTGTGGCAGGCACAGCGCGCCTCGCGACAGGCCGACGAGGCGTTGCGTCAGGCCGCCCGCGCCGAGGCCGCGCGTGATTTCCTATTCAGCATGATCGCTGCTGGCGACCGCGAGCAAACCGAGGCCGTGGATCCGCCCGTATCGACAGTCATCGCCCGCGGCATCGCAACGCTGCACGACACCCCGCTCACCGACCCGGAACTGCACGCCGAAATGGCGCTCTTGCTCGGCCATATCGACATTTCAATCGGCCAACACCAACGTGCTGGCGTTCTACTTGACTCGGCATTGACAAGTGCCGAACGTAGCGGCGATCCAGCACTGATCGCTGAGGTATGGGTGCGTCAAGGCCTGCTCGCCAATGCGCTCGGCAAGCCCGATCATGCGCTGGCGCTATTCAACGCGGCGCTGGAGAAAGCAACAACTCTGGAAGCCGATCGAGGCGGAACCGTGCTGATTTCTGGCCTGGGCGGCTGGACCTACGCTATGAGCAATCTCGGCCGCAATCAGGAGGCGAGCGCGCGCCTTCAAGCCACCTTCGACAATGAGAATTTGAATCTGACTGCCAACGAGCGTGCCGAATTGCTGTTGATGCAATCGAGTGTAACGGCCGATCCCAATACCAGACTCGCTCTGCTCACGCGCGTCCAGAAGTTGCACGCCGATTTCTCACCCAGTCCCGCCGACAAACTGTTTATCGCGAGTGAACTTGCCACCGTCGCCAATGCGCTGGGCCGCCATACCGAGGCCGTCTCCCATTTGCGCCAGGCCGCAACGTTGGTCGACCGCGTGCATCCGGGCAACACCAGCCGGCGTGCCCGCATCTACAATAATTTGGGCAGCGTACTGTCCAACGCTGGCGCGATGGCCCAAGCCGATGCCGCTTACGCAAAGGCAGAAGCGATCTATCGCGCGCTTGGCGATCAGCAGTCACCGGCCTTCGCCTCCCTGATCCACAACCGTGGCACCCTGCTGCGCGATCTTGGCATAGCAGAGCAGGCCATCCCATTGCTTGAGGAGGCTGAGGCGATGGCCGCTAAGCAATTTGGCACCAGCGATCGGCGCAGCATCATCGCCTTGCGCAATCTTGCCATGGCGAGCGCTGAAGCCGGCGCTGCCAAAACTGCCGAGACGCAATGGCAGCATGCCAGTCAGCATTTGAGCACGCAGGCTACGCCACAAGACCGCTATCAGTTGCTACTGATCGGTGGCCACATTGCCGCATTGTCGGGCGATGCGGCACAAGCAGCCGAGCGCATCGCCCAAGCCGAGAGGATCGCTGAATTGGAGTCCCCAACGCTAGCGCCCGCACTGCATGTACGTAGGGCGAGCATTGCCGCAAAAATTCTGTCGCTTCAATCCAAACCGGATGAGGCGACTGCACTGTTTGAGAAAGCCGCGTCAATAAGCACAGCGGGCGGCGCGGAAACATGGAGTGCCGCATGGCGCAATGAACTGGCGTTCGCCGAACACCTCACCCGAAGTGGTGACTCGGATCGGGCGAGGGCGCATTACGCCGAAGCGCACAACCTGCTCGAAGCTCGTGGCGCCGGGCTGGACTCCAAACTCCGACAACGGCTGCGTGACCTGACCAAAACACGCCTCGCTAAGCAATGACGGAGCAATCCAGAAAGCGGCAACTCGCTGTCGTTTCTCCGATATCAATCTGTACCGGATGCATGCGAACAGCGGGGCAAGCTACCGCACTGCATAAATCACTCAAAACACCTGCGACTTGTGGACACTGGTCAGGGATTCTCGAATCCGTTCTTGAATACATTATCGACGATGGGCGCGACGGTGAAGGGCAACGATTCGCTGAACTCTGAGGTATTGCCATCGTCGTCAATGGCAATAGCGATCAAGTTCCCTGACGTAACACCCGGTGGAAGCGTGATCGTGGTGAAGCGTGCGACAGCCTGGGTTGCGTATTCATCCGTATGCAGCAGTTCCAGGCCCTGCCTCGTACCGAGTCCTGCTCGATAGAAATGCACAGTGATTGGGTATGAAGCGTGCACCAGGAATGTATTCACCCAGTACTCGACCCGAATCTGTCCTGGCGCAGTACTGCTCGCAGCACCGATCCAAAGCGGATAGTTTTGCAAGTTGTTCGGGCCACTATCGCTATCGGAATTGTCATTTGCAGTAATTCCGTCATCGCCAAGATCGATGCCGATACCGCCATTGCCGAAGAAGGTGTTTTCCTCGATACGATTTCTGGTGCCGGCACCCGCCACAAGACGTACGCCATCGCCGCCATTGTGCAGCAGCTCGTTCCGAGCAATCAAATTGTCCTCGGCTCCGATATCAACCTTGATTCCGCCGCTACCGTTGCCAGCGCCGAACCAGCCGATCCTGTTATCGGCTATGACATGGCCGCTGCCACGCAGAATGACGGCAGCGTTGGCATTGTGGCCGATCAGATTGCTGTTGCAATCGATCGGCTCCGCACCAATGATATTTCCGGTGCCCTCAACATATACACCCTCACCAAAGTTCCCTGCAGCGAGTCCGGTAGTACTTACACCGCCAATGTTGTTGGCGCAAACACGCGTGCCAGAGCCCAACAGTGCGATGCCGCCGCCATTGAATCCGACATGATTGCCCTCGATCAAGGTATTGGTGGCGGTTGCGCCGACCCGAATGCCAAAGCCGGCATTGCCGAAGTTGGCATCTTGATACACGCCTATGTGATTGACCTTGATTTCATTGCCACTACCTGAGCGCACTTCAACGCCATCACCCTGGCTGCCCGGTGCGCCACCAATACGGTTGCCGATCAGCAAATTTCCGCTCGCTTCAAGCAATATGCCATCGCCAGAATTGGGAGCCAGCACACTGTTATTTCGCCCTATCTCGTTGCTGCTCACTTCGGATGCACTCGATCCGAGTCGCACACCATCGCCACCGTTGGCGTAGATGCTGTTTTGATCAATTTCGTGCGCACTGCCGCCCGACGCATTCACTCCACGACCAGCGTTCTGATAGATCATGTTGTTCTGCACCAGATGCCCCGTGCCGGAAAGTTGCACGCCGACGCCGCCATTGCCATGGATGCGGTTGCCTTGCAGCTCCGCGTTGACAAACCCGACATTGCTGCCGCTACCGGCGAGCAGCACACCGGCGCCGCCGTTGGCAGTGATGTCGTTAGTTTCGATCTGCTGCCCACCCAGCGCCGCATTGACTCCGTGGCCGGCGTTGAAGGCGATTAAATTGCCGGCGCGCAAAAAGGCGCCGCCCGCGACACCCTGGCCAGTGCCCACTTCATTGTTGGGGCCGACCAACTCGATACCATCGCCGCCGTTTCCACGATCCTGCCCACCGTCTGGCGAAGTACCGATGCGATTGCCTGCAATGAGATTGCTCGCGCCGATCAGCACATAAATACCATCGCCGGCATTGGCAGAGATGACGTTGCCGAGCCCCTGCAGATTGTTCCCAATAAAGTGCTGGCCGATTTTTGCGCCATCCACCTGATCGAGAAAAATGCCACGGCGATTGCCAGCGATCGCGCCATTGGCCGCCAGCCCGATCCAGCAGTTGTTGATGTTTACGCTGATCGATCTCGCCTCGATGCCGCTGTCCGGAAAATTGATGAACCCGATTGCATCAACACGCGCGAAGGCCAACAAGCGCAACCCATCAGCCGCTGGTGTCGCGCCCAGACCAGACCCATTGAGATAGACCCGCGGAGGTGCCTGGGCAATGTCGGTCGCCGCACTGTTGTAGCCCACCTCGGTGCGTCCATCGATATGCACCGGGCGGGTGACATTGGGCAGCGGGCTTTCCAGATTGATGACGAAGAAGCTACCGACATTGAAATGGATCGTGTCGAAGGATTGAGCGAAATTGGATTCGTCGATGGCGGCACGCAGGGTGCAGCGCGTGCCACCACGCAAGTCTTCGCAGATGCCATCGCCGGGATTGGAATCTCCAGCATTGTCATCCGATAGACTGTTCACCACGAACGTGGCGGCTATTGCCGGCTGCGTTGTGAACCAGAACAACATCATCAGAATGCAACACGTCGCGCGCATGAAATTCTCCGTAGCTGAGGTAGCTCGCCACCCTGATCGGTGACGCTTGTACCGACATACGAAGTCTCGCCGCCGACCGTGCCAACGGATTGGCGGCGGCGACCCAAAAATGTCAAAAGCGTTGCTCGTTGTGGCGGCGACCGCTATCTATTGCAGCAGTTCCAGCGTGGTTTCAATCGCGTAAATGCGCTGTCCAGGGCGAATGCTGCAGTTCACCGCATGCGGTACGAACGCGAACGGATCGACCACCAGCGCGGCACTGGCGAGGCTCAGATTGGTCGACAGACCGAGTATCGGCACGCTGCGCGGCGCCACCCCAGGAGCCAAATTGAAGAAGTTGCAGTACGCACGCGGCCAGCGCCTTGCCGGGTCGAAAAACCAAACCGTCGCGCGCACCATCACATAGCCCGGCGGCACCGGTTGCAGTGCGCAGACCACGCTGGCCACTTGATCGGCGCTGCCCGGTGCAGCGAACACATTGGCAGCGCTGCCGTTCGAGAAGTCGAGCCGTGCGGCATCAGCTGCAGTCGCCGGTTGGCATACTACGCCCGCGCTCAATTGAATCTGCTGCGATTGCGCTGCACCGGCGAACGCCGCCAGCGAAGCAAGCACGAAGGAAGCGAACAGAATAGTTTTCATAGCGTGGACTCCGGGTGGTGGTGGGGTGATTCGATACAAGCGCTGCGCCTGTATCTCTGAATTTTTTAATTTGGCCGTATCGATGCCAATGCCGGCGGCAATGCGCGCGCCGTTTTCATGGCGCCTCGAAGCCATCGGCGAAAATTCCAATACCGACGCCGAGCGCGCGCAGCTGAAAGTCGTAAGGCGAGTTGTCCGGATCATTGCTGTAGAAACGGTAGGTCGCGATGCACTCGACCGCCTCGATCGGTTCGAAGGCAATATCAAGGGAGCCGAATTTTCCGGGCGCAAGGGAACTGGGCAGTGCCCCGAGACGAAAATTGCTTGCGCAGGTACCCAAGATGTTGTGGGCGGTGGGGAACAGTGTCGCCGTCGCCCCGCTGGTGTTTCTCGCCCTGAAGATATGGGCACGCGGCACGCCCAGGAAGACGGTGCCAAAATCGGTGATGTCGGCAACGAAGGGCGTGGTACTGCCGTCGGGAACAATGACGCCGCCGAGCGAGGACTGCAGGGTGGGGACCAGGGCCGGGCTTACAACGACGCTTTGTCCGCTGATCGTGACCTTCGAACTGCAGGTCGCCCATGACTCAACTCGCACTCTAAAATCGACATATAGCGCACAGAACATGGGGAGCGGCGATGAGTGGGTGAGTTCATCCATTCCACCGCCGGTGAACATCAGTCCGGTCGATACGGCGAGCAACTTCAAGTCGCTGCTCACATTCACCCTGAGGTTTCGCCCCGCCGCGACGTGCTCGCTGGAATTGCCGTCGATGTGAAACCGAATGACGGCGGCATTGTGTCCGCGCATGACGCTAGTCGCGCCCGTTTGCTGGAACC
>JANMSL010000584.1:0-19619 GCA_031389245.1 Lysobacterales bacterium
AGAGGTATTTCGTGTTCGACGGCCAGGCATACGGTCGCGAAGGCAGTGCGCCTCCGATGGTTCACGAACTTGCCAGGCGCATCCAGAGCCCGTTCTTCTCAGTCGATCTCGTGTCGTCCGAGAACGGCGATCTACGATTAATCGAACTAGGTGATGGTCAAGTCTCCGACCGAAAGAAGTGGCCCGCACAGCAGTTCGCCTCCATGCTCCGTGGGGGCTAACCCTTCCATCGAACGGACACACAACGGTGGGGCACAATGTTCCGCGCCGTCAAGAATAGCGCCACCGTTGTGCGCCGCTCATATCAAACGTTAGGCCTCAAATGACCGACAACTGGGACTTCTACGCTCTGCAGGTCGATGACCAGCCTGCGTCCATCTTCGTTTGATCTCGGGATCCAGTCCGATGCGCCTTTGAGCACTCATCCTCATATGGCCTATGTCAGACTGTTCATGAATCAGCCTCGTACTGACGGGCTTTCCAGCAAGGAAGAGTTCGACACCCTGATCGAAATCGAGAAATTTATAGAAGTGAATCTCTGCGGCGACGGAGTCTGCTACGTTGGCCGGAACACATCTGGAGGCTGTCGCGACTTCTACTTCTATGTTTCGACCGCAGACTATTGGCAGGGCAAGGTCGACCGAGTGCTATCAGTGTTCAAAAACTACAAGTACGAGACAGACACTCGTGAAGATGCAGGATGGTCGACCTACCTGAACTTTCTGCTACCCGGCAAAGTTGATCGCCAAAGAATCGAGAACAGGCGCGTGTGCGAAGCGCTTGAACGGCACGGTGACAAGCTGACCACGGAACGAGAGATCGACCACTGGAGCTACTTCCAGAGCCCAGAGGCCGTTGACGCATATCTCTCGGAAGTAGCGGCAGACGGCTTTCAGGCACCGGGATTTCGTTTGGTCACCGCCAGTGTTGCGCCTATCGTTCAAGCGGCCTTAGTGGCCAGCATAGTTATCGGCGTTTCAGCACCGCGGCCGAGCCGCTTTCATGAGATTGATGATTGACCGCTGCGCTGGATTTGCCGCTGTTGATGCCGGACGAACCTACTGCGGTGGCAACAGCGTGACCCGATGCCCCTTCGTACTCAACCAGCGTCGAGACGATGCGCCGAACCGCACACGTCCATCGCCACTTGCACCACCGGATGATTCGACCAGAACAAAAAATCCCCACGCTTCAAACGCCGCGGCACACGAAGCGAAACGATGCATCGGCCAACGCCAGCTGAAACACATTCTTGGCAACATCGATAGCAACGGTGGTGACAGCAGCAGTAGACTTCATGACGGAGTCCTCATGGTGGACAGCGCTGCGAACATCAACACCTCACCGCCCGGCACGCCGATGCCGCATGCGCCCCGGAAGGAGTCCATCCCATCATTCAAGCCCACTCCGCCTTGCGGCTCGGCTTAATCGGGGGTTCGGCGGTTGTAGACGTAGAGGAGACCAAGAACATGAGAAAACTGGTTGTGGGTACTTTCGTAACTCTCGACGGCGTCATGCAGGCGCCCGGCGGTCCCGACGAGGATCACGAAGGCGGCTTCCGGCACGGTGGCTGGCTGGTTCCTTATTTCGACGAGAAGTTTGGCCAAATCATGACTGAGTGGACCAAGAGCGCCGGCGCTTTCCTGCTCGGCCGCAAGACTTATGAGATTTTCGCGGCGTCCTGGCCCAAGTCTACGGACCCGGCGGACGACATCGCTACGGCCCTCAACACGCGGCCAAAGTTCGTCGCTTCGCGGACGCTTGATGAGGTCAGCTGGAACAACTCGCACCTGCTCAAGGGCGACGTTGCCGAGGAGGTTGCAAAGCTAAAGGCGCAGGAGGGCGACGAGATTCAGGTTCACGGCAGCAGCGACCTCCTCCAAACTCTGCTCAAGCGCGACCTCATCAATACGCTGCGCATCTGGCAGTTTCCTGTGGTTATTGGCACCGGCAAGCGCCTGTTCGGCGAAGGCACGATCCCGCGCGCCTTCCGGCTCGTCGACACACAACACACCGCTGCCGGCGCTGTACTGCACGTGTACGAGCGTGCTGGCGACCTCAAGTACGGCGAAGTGGAGGTCGGCCAGGAGACCGTGATCTTCGATTCGGACGCAGCACAAGAGTGAGGTAACACTTCCATGCGCTACATCTCTCTCCTCATCGCCGGACCTATGCTTGCACTGTCTAACGTTTGCGCTCAGGTGACGCCAATGCCGCTCGAGGTGACGCTGCGCTTGCAGGACAGCACGGTCATCACGCAGGATGTCTCAGTCAGATTCGTGGGCTACTCAGACGACCGGTGTCCAAGCGATGTTCTGTGTTTTACTGCGGGCCATGCCACCGCTCTCTTGCAGGTGACTGCGCCTCCCGGACCGTCTCGCTATGTAGCCATCCGGTGGCCAGTCGCCGAGCTCAACAGTCAGCTTTCAAACACCGCGTTCGGCTTCCGCTTTTGCTTCATCGCGCTGGATCCTCACCCGCATGCCATGCGCCCCGTCGACCCGGCTTCCTATACGGTTCGATTCAAGGTCGCGAACGAGCGTGCGCTTGCCGGGTGCAAACATGGAGCCTAACCTTTCGCTGCACCCGAAGGGCCACAGCGGGCTTCGCTCGCTTCCACCATTGAGTGAGCGCAAACATTAGGCCGCAGAAAACACACTTTCCCTCACCACCACCCGACCTCGGAGGTTTCATGAAGCGAGTCACTGGCATTGGCGGTATCTTCTTCAAAGCCAAGGATGCTCCGGCACTGCAGGCTTGGTACAAGCGGCACCTCGGCATCGACGTCCAGGAATGGGGTGGCGCGGCTTTCACCTGGACCGACGCTGAAGGCAAGCCGGTTGCCGGAACAACCATCTGGTCCGTTGGTTCGGCGCAAGGCGAACAGTTCGCGCCCAGCACGGCAACCTTCATGGTCAACTACCGGGTGGAAGATCTCCACGCCCTGGTCAAAGTGTTGCGCGAAGAGGGCTGCAACGTTCTCGACAAGATCGATGATTCCGAGTACGGCAAGTTTGCCTGGGTGATCGATCCAGAAGGAAACAAGGTAGAACTTTGGCAACCGCCTGCCGGTCAATGATCAGGGTAAGCGGCCTCAGTAATAACCTGCGGCTTGATCCTTCGGTCTAGACGGCCCACTCCGGGCTGCGCCCCGCGCAGGCGGCTTGCCTCAAACGTCATGTATCAAATGGTGCGGTCCGAGAACTCCGCGCAGAATTTACCTGCTAACAAAGTTGGTTCCGGGTCGGTTTGATCGTCACACGCGGCTCGGGTATCGGTTGAAATCCAAGCTCAGGGGAAAGCCATGCATTATTCGCGACTTTGCGCGCTGCTAATCGACTGCAACACACCTGATGTTGATCAGGCTGCTGGCTTCTGGGCTAATGCATTGGGCCGCGCCATTGATGTTGATCATCCGGGCACTCGTGGCAACTACCGTATGTTGGCGACACCACCCGACGAGCCCATCGTGCAAATTCAGCGCGTTGATCACGAGAGCAGGGTACATTTGGACATTGAAACCGATGACATCCCCGCTGAGGTAGCTCGCTTGGAAGAATTAGGTGCCACGATAGTTAGCCGTCTGGAGCGCTGGGTAGTAATGCAGGCTCCGACCGGGCAACGATTTTGCGTCGTTCGAATCCAGCGCCCAGGATTCCCCAAGAATGCGAACCTCTGGACGTAAACTGCGCGTCGACCAAATGGATGAGACCATAACAATTGCGGTGGATGAAACAACCCTTCGGCAGTACGAAACCGGAGGAATCGTTGGTGTTGTCGAAATCAGGGGTGATAGTTGGTCATATCCGGCCCACGGATGGAGGGACTTTCCGGTGATTATCCTTGGTTGGTGGTTATTTGAATGCCAATACATCGCATCGCGGGTTGGAAATTCTTCGCTTTTTGACTTTATGGATGGTCCGTATGCTCTTCGTATTACGTCGGCAAGTGAAGTCCATTGGCAGGTAGATTGCCTTTCAGAGAATCGAATTGACACGGTTGAAAGTCATATGGTTTTGGCCCTGGATTTTCAAGCTAACCTTCGTTGCGTTGCGGCATTGATTGTGCGTTCATGCCGGAAACGAGGCTGGAAGTCGCAGGATCTTGACCAACTTGCGTCGTTTCTTGGTCCAATCCTCGTGTAGGTCTTTCTGTGCTTCATTCTGTGATGCAAGAAGTATTCAATACTGGATGTTTAAGGATGATCAGCAGCCACCACTTTCTCTTCGCCACACTGCTTATTGCTTGCCAAACCCCCAAAAACCTGCGGTTTTTCGCCCCCTGACTTAGGGGGCCGTCTCGGCTCCGGACTTGTTCAGATGTTCCCTAACTCAATGTTCGTGCCGACTGCCGTCCCACCGGCAAGCCTGCTTGCACCGCTGCCGCGTGGCGGTGGCTTGACGCGGCCTTAGACGTCTCATTGCGAAAGGAAACTATGGGCAACGAGACTGGGAAACTTGAACAGTTTGAAGCCGATTGGCTGCTGGAGCGGCTTTGCACGGTCTATGGGTTCTGCCTGTCTCCGCTATGGAAGGCGCGACTTACCACGTGCCCACCGCAATCGCCCCCAAAGTACACGGACACACTCTTTCGCGCTGAAGGGCTTGACCCAGGAACTGCAGATCGCGCGCTTTACAAGTCCATTCTCAGCGAGGTCCAGACCGCCTTCGATCTTGGCAACTCGCTCCGGCCCAGACCTGACGCCTTCCAACAACACCTTTCAAGTGATTGACTTCTTGGGTTGGAAATTTCACGCAACGGCGGGTTGCTTCGGCGCGATTTTCGGCAGAGAGACGATTGCTTCGCTAGCGATGCGTTCGAGCCGACCGTCGGGGTCAAACCAGTCACTGCGGGCCGGCGGCGGCTGAACGACGCGTCAGCTTCGTCAAATTGCTCGATACACCAGGTCTGCCGCAAGCCTTCCCTCGCTACCATCGCCGCCAATGTCCACGCTTACCTTGTACCGCCCGGTTGGTCCGAAAGAGCTCGAGCTCATTGAAGCTTCGGGCTGGCGGGCTTTTCCGCCACGGCTGCCCGATCAACCCATTTTTTACCCCGTGCTCAACGAAGGCTATGCTGTGCAAATCGCGCGCGATTGGAATGTTCCTGACAGCGGTTCTGGGTACGTGACGCGCTTCGAGGTCGATGCGAATTTTGCCAGTCGCTATCCGCGGAAAATTGTTGGTGGTCGTGAGCACGAAGAATTGTGGGTTCCCGCCGAAGAGCTTGAGGAGTTCAACCGACACATTGTTGGGGTCATCCGGGTGAGCCAAGAGTTCAAGGCATGAGGCGCTCACCGGAGGTGGCAAACCTGCAGGTTGGCGGCGGCTTAACGCAGCACTAGACGATGCTATCGAACGACTACGTTCCTCCTGACTATGTAGCTTCCGTCAAGCAGGCAGTGGCGGAAACTCGCGGTGAGCTGAGGAAATGCCGGCCAGTCAAACCAAATGGTTCTTGGGGGGAACGATGCACTTTCTAACCGCTTGCGGGAACACTGCGAAGCTGTTCTTGGTAGCAGCACTCGCTGCTTTGACCAGCTTCACCGTCAATTCGCAAAATGTAGCAGTCGAAGCAGATCGGATCGTGTCGCAATTCGCGGCAGACAGCGGTTCCCCCGGGCTTTCGGTTTCTGTGGGAAGGAACGGCCAGTTGATCTGGTCCAGGGGCTTTGGCTATGCCGATATCGAGCAGCAGGTGCTGGTCAATCCGGCCACGACAAAATTCCGGGTAGGCAGCGTAGCCAAACCACTGACAGCGCTCGCGCTGGTCACGCTGGTGACGCGGGGGCGCATCGACATTGACGCAGATGTTCGGCGCTATGTGCCAGCGTTTCCAAGGAAGAAACATGCGTTTACCGTCCGACAATTGGCCGGACACTTGGCCGGAATCCGACATTACGCTGGCGATGAAGCATACAGTCGCAAGCACTACGCGAGCGTGATTGAGTCATTGGACATCTTCAAGAATGACCCATTGCTCGGTCCGCCCGGACAGGAGTGGAAGTACTCCTCATATGGCTACAATCTTTTGAGTGCAGTCATCGAACGAGGCGCAAAGAAGCCGTTTCTCGATCACATGGCCGAGTCGGTATTCGTTCCCCTGGGCATGACAGCGACCGTGCCCGATCGTCTCAAAGAACTGGTGTCGAATCGAGGTCGTTACTACTTCAGGCATCAGGGCAAGATCTACAACGAGCCAGAAGTCGACAACAGCCACAAATGGGCGAGCGGCGGCATCTTGTCCACAACCGATGATCTGGTGCGCTTCGGGCTGGCGCACATGAACGATCAAGTCGTCACGCCCGCCATGCGCAGCCTGCTTTGGACCGAGCAGAAAACAATGGACGGGGAGCGTGTCGGTTACGGCATTGGCTGGCGTATCGTATTGGATGGCGAGGGCAATCGATGGATTGGCCACGGCGGCGGATCGATTGGAGGGACGACGCAACTGTGGCTGTTCCCCGAACATTCCTTGGTCATCGCCATGGCCAGCAACCTGACCGAGCTTGACTACGCGGATATCCTGCCCCGGCTACGAACGCTCTTGTTGAAGGATCCAACTACGCGGGCCGAGTGATGTTTCCGGGCAGCGGCTCGGCTGCGGCGCCTGCACGTTCTGGTTCAATGCGTGATCGCGATTGAACACACGACGAGTTGATACCGATCCGGTAGACACCGCCTTAAGCGAAGGGCACGTGTTGTGCGAACCGAACCGGACCAACGTAGCCAATCGCCGAGTGTCGTCGCGTCTTGTAATAAAACCGTTCGATGCATCCGGACACATCGGACTTGGCTTCAGACCGCGCGGGTTACACCTTCGGTGCCGTGCGTTCGGTCTTCAGTGACGAGAAGAAACCCTCAATGGCTGAGGTGACCCACGGGTAGCCAGACAGAAATGGTAGTACCGATACCGATCTGGCTTTCCACTTCGATCCTGCCTCCATGCTGCTGGACGATTCCGTAGGCGACCGAGAGCCCCAGTCCGGTCCCGGCTCCTACCGGTTTTGTCGTAAAGAAAGGATCGAAAATGCGTTTGCGCAATGCTTCTTCGATACCGCGGCCGGAATCGGCAATCCGTACCCGAACCTCATCTCCATCCAGGTCGGTAGTGATGTTGATCGTGCCGCGATGCTCGATCGCCTCTGCTGCGTTGAGCAGCACATTCAGCAATACCTGATTGATCTGGAACGGCAGGCACCTAATCAGCGGCACGGACGCGTAATGCTTGACGATGTTCAGTCTGTGCGCGATGTCGTGTCTGAGTACATTGAGCGTGCGCTCCAGGCAGTCGTGGATATCGACTTCCTGCCAATCAGCTTCGCCGACGTGGGAGAAATCTTTGAGATCCTGAACGATCTTGCGTACTCGTTCGACACCTTCTGCGGACTCGCGCACTAGCGCGAGAATGTCTTCGCAAAGAAACCCGATTCTGAACTGCTTCTTGACTGCCGCAAGCTGCTCGGCCTTGGCTGCATCCGTCGGGTCATCGGCCCAGGCGTCGTAGGCGTGCAAGACGGCGAGTAAGTCATCGACATAGTTTCTGAGGCTGAACAGATTGGAATGCACGAACGAAATTGGATTATTGATTTCGTGAGCGACACCGGCAGCCAGCTGACCTACCGATGCCATTTTTTCAGTTTGTAGAAGCCGGGTTTGCGCCCCGGCCAGTTGTTGGTTTACCGCCTCCAACTCCAGGTTGCGTTGTGTCAAGGTCTGTTCGACGCGCTCACGCACTTCAATCTGAAGACGCAGTTCATGAGTGCGGGTATCGACGCGTTGCTCGAGTTCGGCGTTGGCCGCATAGATCTCCTCGGCGGCACGCTGTCGCTCAAGCCCACGCGCGATCTGCGAAGAAACGAAGCCGAGCAACTCTTGATCGTAGGCGGTGTAATTTACCTCGGACGAATAGCTTTGCACCGCAACCACGCCCAACACATTGCCAGCACAGATCAGCGGTACGCCCAACCAGGATCGAGCAGCCTCGCCTAGCCCGGTCCCGCGGTGGGCTTTCATTCGCTGCATTTCTGGTGCATCCAGCAGCATGGGGGTTCCGGAGCGCAACACCATTTCAGTGGCACCGTCGGCGAGCGGACGTGGACCACGCACCGGTTCACGTTCATCAACGTTGTAGTGAAATATAAGCGTGGATCGGTCTTCCGAAAGTAGTGCGATGTAGAAATTCTTGGCGTTGATCAGTTCGCCGATCACGCCATGCACGGCACGAAAAAAATGCTCCATGCCGAGCGCGGTGTTACCGAGGTCCGCGATCCGAAACAATGCGTTTTGGAGCCGTTCTGCGCGGAGCCTTTCTTCCACTTCGGCCTTCAGCGAGACGTTGGCGACGGCAAGTTCCTGTGTGCGTAGTGCCACCCGTCGTTCAAGTTCTGCGTGCGCCTGCTTTCGATCCAGCGCGATCAGGATATGCGTTGCCATAAACGACAGCAATGCTTGATCGGCGGCGGTATAGCGGGGGCGTTCGGAGTAAGTGTGCACGAAGATGGCGCCGCGTACCGTGCTGCCCTCCAGCATCGGCACGCCGAGACGGTCTTTGCTTTCCGGACCGATTGGAACCAGCATGTCGCAGCCCTGTGCGCGTAACTGCTGCGTTGTGCCACGTAACGGTCGACCATTGCGAATCAGGTACCAGGTGACGCCATTCCTGATTGATTCCAATGCAACTTCTTCGTTGGGATCGGCTACAAACGAATCGAGAATGTCCGCAAAGTAAACGTATCGAACGGTATCCGTCTCTGCGTTGTAGAGCAGGATGTAAATGTTTTCGGTATACATCAACGCACCAACGATTTGATGCAATGCACGCAGCATGTCCGTCATGTCCAGATCGGAACTCGACAGGTCGGAAATGGCGAACAGCGCCTGTTGCACGCGTTCGGATTGCAACAGTCGTTGGATCGTGTTGTCGAGGCGCGCCAGCTCAAGTATTTTGAGAAGGTGCGGGCGCACGGTGATGACCAACGCATCCCATTCATCGATGTCCACGACCGCGTCGCGGTTATCGTCTCCGACGTTGGCGAGCAGGACTGCATAACCGTGCACACCAACCGAACAAAGTATGCGGTCAATACGGCCGTCTTCGTCCGGTGACGTCGCAACCGCTTGTTGCAATGCCGCCCGTGTGCGCGTCATTTGCGCATCGGTAAGCGGTAACGCAGGAAACTGTTGCTGGCCATCTGGCAAGTCCGGCGACCAAACCAGCACCCCGCCCGAGCCACGCAGCTGGGTGGTGACGTAAGCAACGATTTGTGCGGAAGCCGCCGACATATCAGGCGCAGCGAGCAGCGCCGCGGCCAGACGTGCCGCAGACGGTAGCTGATGTTTAGCCGGCACATCAGAATGTCGTTCGTGGATCAAGGTAATGTTGTCCTTGCACGGATTTGTCGCAGCGCCTCAGATCCCTATCCAAATTCAGGTGAATGGGTGTACCAGGCAACAACAAGTCTTGAGCGCTTCACACGCCCTATGTTAGCTGCTTGCGCGTGGCGTAATAAAAATGTCGTTTCTGACCGACCACCAGCGGCTGCGCAGCTTTGGGTGGGTTTGTGCGGTCTGCTTGGCAGATTGAGCCATGGCGCATTGCATTGCGCTCACCGCAAGAAGAACTCAAGATCTGGACTGCCTTTTAACCAGCCGCATCACGCGCCAGGTGCAACACAATGCAGTTAGCGGAATATGCGTTGACACTCCACGGCAGTTGCCACTGCGGTCATTTGCGTATTGCATTTTCCACCCGCCAGGATCCGGCAAGTTTCACGCCGCGCGCGTGTGATTGCTCGTTCTGTCAGAAGCACGGGGCGGCCTACATTTCAGATCCCGCCGGACGGTTATCGGTGTCTGCGCGTGAAGGCGCGCTGCGCAAGTATCGGCAGGGATCGAACACCGCTGAGTTCCTTGTTTGTGGCCGCTGCGGCGTGCTTGTTGCGGTCACCTATGAGCATGCCGCGCGTGTTTACGCTGCGGTGAATATCGGATGTCTGGACGGTCCTACCGGGCTTGGTATTTCAGCCCCCGCATCGCCTCAGGTGCTCAGTCCGGACGACAGGATTTCGAGGTGGTTGAAACTGTGGATTCCGGATGTAGAGTTGGATACATCGGGCGTCTGACATCGCGCAAGTCGGGTGTCGAAGCATTCTGCTTGAGTCAACCGCTGTCGCGCGACGCCGGCTCATTTCAACACTGGGCACCACTGCCATGGCCAGTTTCTGGTGGCAATGCATCGAGTGCGGCAACCGGCCTGCATGGTTGAAAGTCTGCAGCTCACGCAGCATTGCCGCGTTCATCTGGGACGAATTGGCGCCGAGCGGGTGGGATCAGCGCCTGCTGCGTCGCAGGTGCCAATGCAAACGAAGCTCGCTCTACATCACCTATCGGTTCAAACGTGGTGATCCGGAGCGGATCAGCGTCAAGCATATTGTTGGGCTTGGTCCGTTTGACGATTATCTCCCGATGCTCTGGGAAACCTTTCGCCATTCCAGTCCCAGGAAGAAGTGGGTCGATCTGAAGTACCAGAAAGCGCGCAGTCCCTGGGGCCTGAACAAGCGACTTGTGCTGGAAAGGACGCAGCTCATGCGCCTGCTGCGAACCTACGCACGTGTGACCCGCTAGGCAGACTCTGTCGCCACCCCAAATGGTTTAAGCACGTCGGACGCCTCGGATGGATTTCCCTACTCTGCGCCTGTCCGGATCAGTGCCGCCAACCGTCGCCTGCACGATTCAGGTAGAACTTCAGCGCCGCCGGCAGATTCAGCGGCACCGATGAAGCAGCCGTGGTCGGGTAGGGCAATGCACTCTGCGTTTCGCCCAGCACCCGGCGCGCCAGGACGCTGCCCAGCGCTGTGCCGATCGCGAGACCGCGACCGTTGTAACCAAGGGCGGAGAACATGCCCGGCGCGGGTTCGTAGAGATGCGGCAGCAGATCGGTTGTCAGCGTGTCACGTGCGGCCCAGCGGTACTCGAATCGCGTGTCTTGCAATTGCGGGAACATGCGGCGCGCGGAGCGTTCGAGCAGGCGAAAACTGAGCGCAGATGTCGAGCGCGGCGCGGTGAGCCAACCCGGACCGCCGATCACGAAGCGACCTTCGCGGTCGAGCCGGAAATAGCGCAGACGCAGGTGTTCGGTGTCGCCGCAGGAATGATGTTGCGGCATGACGGTCCGAAGCTGCACCTCAGTCAGTGGTTCGCTGGCGAGCTGCACGCTGTAGGCCGAAAGATAGGTGCGGCCCAGCAGGGATTTTGCGATTCCGCTGAGTTGCGAGGTGTAGACGTTGGTCGCCAGAATCACCGTCTCGGCACGGGCGTCGCCGCGATTCGTTGCGATCCGCCACTGCTGGTTGCGACGCTCGATTCCGCTCACGTCGACGCCGCAATGGATCGCAACGCCGAGTCGGGCGGCAGCGGCGGCAAGTCCGCGCGCGAAGGCGAGGGGTTGGATGGTTCCATTACGCTCATCGAGCCAGCCGCCGGCGTACACGTTTGTGCCGAGCGTGGCGGCGATTTCTCCGCGATCAAGCATGCGTACCGGCGCGCCGCGACGCGCCCACGATCCGGCGAGTTTCTCCAGCGCAGGCATGCCCCGGGTCCAGCGAGTTGCCTGTACCCAGCCGCTGCGTTCGGCATCGCAGGCGATTTCATGTCGCGCGATCAACTCGAAAAGCAGGTCTGGCGCCTTGCCGCAGAAGTCGATCAGTCGCTCGCCTTTCTCACTGCCGTAGGCAGCGACCAAAGCGTCGGGTGACTTTTGCAATCCTGCGATCACCTGTCCATTGGCGCGCCCGGAGCTTCCAAGGCCCGGCCCTTCACGTTCAAGCACCAACACGCGAGCACCTTGCTCGGCAAGGTGCAGCGCTGCGGAAAGCCCGGTAACGCCAGCGCCAATCACGATGACGTCAGTGGCAAGAGTGGCGAGGTCGGTGTCTGCAACGGCAACAGGCGAAACACACTCGTGCAATGGCGGCGCGGTCGCGTACCATAATGGCAACAGTGAGTCGGAGACACTCGGCATACGCCGTTCAGTGTAGTCCGATAGCGATCAGCTCGTGCAGCAGTGTTCTCGACCGCAGGACACTCCGCCGCCAGGACAGTAAGCGGGCTTGGCGCCTCGGCAAGTGAACGGAGTTTCTGATGATGCGCGGCAATGGTGGTCGCCAAGGCGTGCTGATCTCTACAGCGGTCAAATGAGGGGCGGGAAATGGCTGATAGCGAAGCAAACGAAGCGGTGCTGGAGCAGGCGCATGCGTTGGCCAAAACCTACCTGAGATCTCTACCCGCACGTCGCGTCGGCGCGACCGGATCGTTGGACGAGTTGCGTGCCGGTGCAGCGAAAGCGCTGACCGATGAGGGCGTCGATGCATCTGAGGTCATAGCCGATCTTGATGAGCTGGCGCAGGCGGGCGTGATCGCGTCGGCCGGGCCTCGCTATTTCGGCTTCGTGATCGGCGGCAGTTATCCGGTGGCACTGGGCGCGGACTGGTTGGTGTCGGCCTGGGATCAGAATCCCGGCATCTACGCGACATCCCCGTTCGCGGCGGTTGTTGAAGAAGCGGCCGCGCGTTACGTCATCGAGTTGTTGCGCTTGCCGGAGCAATCGACCGTGGGTTTCACCACGGGTTGTCAGATGGCCAACTTCACCGCGCTCGCTGCGGCGCGCCACAAGGTGCTTGCCGATGCAGGATGGGATGTGGAATCCGAAGGGCTGCACGGCGCGCCAGCGGTGAACGTGGTCATGAGTGCGGAAGCGCACGTCACCATTCACACCGCGCTGCGTTATCTGGGACTGGGCGTCAGGCATGCGCGTCAGGTCGCCACCGATGAGCAGGGAAGGATGATCACCGCCGAGTTGCAGAACACTTTGCAGCAGTGCAGTGGCCCGACCATCGTTTGCGCGCAGGCCGGCAACGTCAATAGCGGGGCATTCGATCCGATCGACGAAATCGCTGCGCTGACCCATGCCCACGGCGCTTGGTTGCACATCGACGGCGCCTTCGGCCTGTGGGCGCGCGCGTCGAAGCAATACGCGCATCTTGCCCGCGGCGCTGAACAGGCGGACTCGTGGGCCACCGACGCGCACAAATGGCTGAACGTTCCTTACGACTGCGGCATCGTCATCGTCAAGCACGCAAGTGCGCATCGCCAGACCATGGCGGTGCGTGCTGCGTATCTCGAGCATGCAGCACATGCCGAGCGCGATGCGTTCGAGTATGTACCGGAGTTCTCACGACGCGGACGCTCCATCCCGGTCTACGCAACGCTGCGGCACCTGGGGCATCGTGGCGTTGCCGATCTTGTCGAGCGTTGTTGTGCGCATGCGCGTCAGTTCGCAGCGATGCTCCAGCTCGAACCTGGAATCGAGATACTCAATGAAGTGGGGCTCAATCAGGTTCTGGTGCGCTTCCGCGACGCGGACGCCGCCACCCGTGAGGTGATCACCCTGGTGCAGCGCGATGGAACGTGCTGGCTTGGCGGAACAACCTGGCACGGAAAGGCGGCAATGAGGATTTCCGTGTCCAACTGGTCGACGACAGAAACCGATGTGCGCCGTTCGATCGAAGCGATTGTCGCAGCGCATCGAAGTTGTCGCTAACCTTTACCCTTACTGCAACTGGTTGCAAAAGTTGCAGCGACACAGGTCGACTGCAACGCCGCCAACCAATAACGCCGAATCAGGTTTCTCCGCTGCACCAACAAGAGGAAGACAAAATGCACAACACCGGCAAAGCCCCCACAATGATCGTTTGGATTATTTCACTCGTTCTTTTTCTGGTCGCACTCGCTGCGCAATTCGGCTTGGTCCGGATTGCACAGCCGGTTGCAATGTGGTCCTGGATCATCGGGTATGCCCTGTTGCTGATCGCGTGCCGAGTCCGCGGACTTTAGGTCAGCGGTTGTTCTTTCGGACTGGATACCACTTGGCGGTGACGCGGCCGCCAAGCCCTGCGCGGCTCATTGCTTCAGCCCGACAAGTAAGGAGTTTATAATGTCTGCTTACGAACTCGCCCAATTGAACATTGCCATCATGAAGGAGCCGCTGGAATCGCCGAGCATGTCGGATTTTGTGGCCAACCTCGAACGAATCAATGCTTTGGCGGAAAGTTCACCCGGCTACGTATGGCGCTTTCAGACCGAGGAAGGCGATGCCACCGCCGCGCGACCCATGGGTGAGGACACCTTGGTCAACATGTCAGTGTGGCGGGATGTCGAGTCGCTGAACAAGTATGTGTATGGCGCTGCACACGTTGAGATCATGCGTCGCCGCAGGGAATGGTTCGAACGCATGAAAGAGGCGTACGTCGTCCTGTGGTGGGTAGCAAAGGGTCATCGCCCGGCGATGACCGAGGCGATCGCCAAGCTCGACCTGTTGCGCAGCAAGGGCCCGACGGCCGAGGCCTTCACTTTCCGTCAGGCCTTCTTGCCGCCAGACGTGCAACCAGCGGACGCCCCATTCGCGTTCGGCAATGAGTGTCCAGCCAGGTAAATCTGCGCTGGTGGTCAAGATTGAATGGTTTGTGGCGGAATCGACAGCGCAGGGCAGGCCATGGGCGCGGCGCTCGCTAACCCAACTGTCGACCCGCGTTCACAGCACGCGTTCAATGAACCAGCCCAGCCCGGCGAGCGCAATCGCGGCGCTGAGCGCACGCACGCCCTGGCGCGCAAACCAGGCCCGCCGGCGCAACCAGAAAACTGCGGGCAGCGCGACGCACAGAATCAACAGCTGGCCGAGTTCGACGCCGCCGTTGAAACAGAGCAGTGCCAACGGCAACTGCGCAGTGGGCAGAGCAATCTCGCTCAACACGCCAGCAAATCCGAAGCCGTGGACCAGGCCGAACGCCAAGGTCAACGGCCAACGCCGGGCGTCGTCGCGAACGAACCAATTCTCGACACCGACGTAGACGATCGATAGCGCGATCAAGGGTTCGATCACGCTGGAGCTGGGCATCCAGATTCCAAGCGTCGCGATGCCGAGCGTAATCGAATGCCCGAGCGTGAATGCGGTGACCACGAACAGCAGATCGCGCCATCCCCGCGCCACGATCAGCAGGCCAAACAGGAACACCAGATGATCGTAGCCGGTGAGAATATGCTCGACCCCGAGTTTGACCAAGGGCCACCCGACGCTTCCCGATGCGTGCCGATGTGGACCGGATAGCAACACCGATGGGCTCGCCTGATAGAGCACACGAGTGCTCGGAGCACCCTGTTGTAGCGCCGTCGCCAAATGGCGATGACCGGGGCTGAGTCGATCGAGCAGGGCGAATTGCAAGCTGTAACCGTCAGTGCCGGCGGCGCAGCGAAATACCAGCACGACCCGCAGGCCGTCGTTGTCGGTGAGTTCGGCGGAACTCACTGTGCTCGCACAAGCGGCTGCGGAGGCGCTGAGTTTTACCCCGTCGCGGATTGCCTGATCGACCAGGAATCGATGCTGGACAAGCTCGGGCGCCGAGATGCGCCCATCGCTGTTGCTGTCCACGCCAGCAATCGCTGAGGCCAGCTCGGTGTGCGCAAATTCCAGTGTGGCGGTGACGCCAGCGTCGCTGAGGCCGTAGTCTCCGCGCGACAATCCAATGGCATGCGCCGCCGCGCCCTGCGCTCCGACCAGAGCGCAACAGAACAAGAGTAGTGAAGTCAGGAGTTTCATCGCTATCGACTCGCCAGTGCATCGAGTGCGCCGAGCAGTGCGCGCGCCGCGGCCGCTTCGCGACGATCGAACTCAGGATTCAGCGCCAATGCGCGGGTGATCAGTCGAGTGCCAGCATCGGCCTGGCCTTGCGCAATCCTGATCGCCCCGGCGTGATACAGCACACGCGCGTCTGGCGTGCCCAGGCGTAGTGCCTGCTCGCTATAGTGCGCTGCGTCGTGGATACGGCCGGCGCGATACAGAGCCCAGGCATAGGCATCATCAATGTGGACTCCGCCGCGCATGCGGCGCTCGGATTCGAGCAGTTTCAGCGCTCGCTCGGATTGCTCATTTCGAACAGCGAGCATCAGACCGAGCGTCAAGTGATCGCTCTGGTCGCCCAACCGGACTGCCTGCTCGAACCAGTATTGCGACAATTCATTCGCACCCAGTGCCGCCTGCGCATCGCTGAGCAACCACGCTGATTCGATCGTGGCATGTTGCGTATGCGCACGCATCAGATAATCGACGCTGCGCGCGGGCTCACCACGGGCAAGCGCGACGCGCGCACGCAGTACCAGCGCCGCAGGATAGTCGGCGACCCAAGCCAGCGACTCCGCCAGCAGGGCATCGGCACCAGCCAGATCGCCTTCGTGCCAGAACATCCGTGCCGCCTCGACAAAGGCCCAGGCCGCGGGCTCGGGATCGGAACGACTGCGGCCGTGCAAGGCGTCGCGGATGAGCAGTTTGGCGCGTTCGGCATCGCCATGCAGCCAGCTCAGGTAGGCGCCACGAGAATATGCGGCCATGCCAGGAAGCACTGTCATCTGACGCTGCGCGGCGGCGAGCGACTGCGCATAGTCGCCGAGTTCGAGCTGTGCGTCGCTCAGCGTCCCCAGCGCAAGTACATTGTCGGGATCGAGCGCGAGCATGCGTTCGGAAAGCGCGCGCGCCGAATCGAAGCGATGCGTGTTCATCAGCACCAGCCCGCGCAGCGCCAGTGCCGTTGGATCGTCCGCAACGAGGGCGAGTGCTTCCTCGACACAGCCGTCGACGTTCAAATAAAAGCCGGGGTCGCTGCTGATGCGCGCCTTGCGCACCCATTGCCGGCCGGTTTCGATCCAGGGCTCGACGCCTGGCTGCTTTTGGCGCGCTGCGGACTGCGCTGCACGCAGGCGCGCTTCGAGCGGCCCATTGCCAGCGCTGTCGGCAAGGCATAGCGCCTGTGATTCGCGCAACGCAACTATCGCCGCCGGCGCTGGGTCTTCGGGCGGCAGTGTTGTTCTGCTGCAGGCCGAAGTCAGCAGCGCGACGCAAAGTATCAGCAGCAGCCGGCGTCTCATCGGGGAATTCCTGGTTTGAATTGGCTATACACAGATGCCGGCGTGCTTGACGTCCGGTCCAAGCGCCCCGCACAAGGACGGCCCCGATCGGGGCCGTCCTGTGACAGGTTTACGTCGTCACTGGATCTGGTTGGTGCCGCCATGGCCACCATTCAGACCATCATGCGGCAGTGCGACGAACGGGAACACGGTGAGGTAATTCTTGTCGTTGCCGTTCACGCCATCGCCCGCGCCAGCGGCGGGATTGCCGGCGACGATCAGGCTGATCAGCGCATCGCTGACGTCAACCTGTTCCTTGTTGGGCGCAGCACCACCATCGATGCGCCGACCGTTGGGGAATTGCGAATCAATTGCCGCGTCCAGCGTGATCACGTCGCCGGTGCTGCCATCAGCAATCGGAATCGGACGGCCCAGGTTGATTGCGTTGATGATGTCGACACGCGGGCCAATCAGGCCGGCCGTATCCGGATTGATGCCAAGCGCCGAGTAAATGCCCAGCACCTCGGCATCGCGCACCAAAACCGGGAACAGGATATCCGCTCCGAAGTTGCTGACGTCCTGCATCGGACTGGAACGCAGGTATTTGGTCTGGCGTGAAGTGCCGACCAATCCGGCATTGAACAGTGGCAACGCATTGCGGCCGACTTGCTTCCACTTGCCCTGATAGCGATAGCCGGTCACGACATTGTCTTCGTCGACGATCTGCTTTTCGCGGCGGCTGATGTTGAACCAGACCCGTAGCAGGCTGTCGGTCGAATCAGCCTGCAGCACACCATTGTGCGGAATGCCGTTCGGGAACAAATCGGTGATCGGAATCTCCAGCGCCACGGTAAACACGTTGAAGCCAGTGAACACGTCTTCACACGGGGTGTCACGCGCACCGGCGATGCCGAACAAGCCTTCGCGGCAGAGGTTGACCAGATCGAAGATGCCCTTCTCATCGAGGTAATAGGGATCGTCGCGTTGGCCAGTGAACGCGCGGCCTCCATTGCTCAGATTGTGGATGTACTTCGAGGCGATGAACGCATCGTCATACAGATTCACTTTGCGACTGGTGTTGTTGCCCGATTCATAACCTTGAAACGGGCCCAGGCCGTACACCAGTCGATCCGTCTGCGGTCCGTGATTGTTGGGGGCAACATCGAGATTGTTGCCGATCACGGAAAATTGGCGTTGCGCATTGATGCGGGTGATCGAGAATTTTTCCGCGGCGCCGGTCAGTTGCCACAGCAACTCGTTGCCACCGAACGGCGGATCTGACCCGCCGGGAACGCCGTCGTTGGGTTCGCCCACCTTGTACTCGATGCGATACACCATCTGGTCTTCCAGGCTGGTGCCCTTGCCGATGTGGAACTCGTAGCGATAGCCATTGCAGGCGCGCAGGCCCTGATTACCTTGACCGGGTTCGTGCAGTGGATTGAAGTTGGCAATCAGATACAGCTTGCTGTGATCACCCGGAGAAACCCAGGCATAGGTATCGGTGTTGTCGGCGCAAGGCTCATTCAGTACGGCGAGCGCTTCGCGATGGCTGGACGCCAGCGCGACGCTGCTGGAAAGTGCCAGGCCAGTTGCGCACAGCGCTGCCAGCGCGCGGGTCGTTGGCTTCATTTCGTTTCCTCCATCGAGACCGGCAAAGGGCGGCTCGTGACAGGAGTTACGTAACCTGCGGCGATCTGGATGCAGCGGCGACTGCGTCAATGTGTGAAGAGCGCGTAGAAATTATTTGGTTTGCTGCACGCTCGGCGCCGTTGGCAATTTGAGCCCAGTGGCTCGCGATTGACTGCGAGCAGCACTGATCGCATTACATTGAATTCAGCTGCATCATCGGTGCCTCAGTTCTCGAAGCCGTTGGCAAACGGCAGTTCGATCACGAACGAGTGACTCCAGACACCGCGGCCAAGCGTGCCGGCAATCAGCGTGTTGCTGCCGGCCACATATTGCAGATCGAACACCAGCACATCAGGCAGGCCAGCGCCAAGCAGACCCCAGACGTTCGAATCGGCAGCGGTGGTGAATACGCCGGAACGCGTGCCGACCGCTACGGTGTCGTTGCTGCCCTGGTCGATATATTCGATGGTGCGGAAATCGAGCGAGCTGACGCTGGTCAAATTTCCGGTGATGTCCTGCCAGGTATCGCCGGCGTTGATCGAACGGAACACCTGATTATCGTCCACGGCAAAAACGCGCAGTCCATTGTTGGGGTCGAGCACCACATCGGTGATGGTGTTGGCGCCGGCGGGAAGGGCGCCAGTGGCAACAAAGACGCCGCCCGAGCGTTTGAACACTGCGGCACCCTTGCCTACATAGGCGACACTGCTGTCGGCATTGGTACCGTAAGTCATCGCGTTGCGGTTGGCCCCGGGCGCGCCCAGCGTGGTCAGCGTCGGAGTGGCGGTGGTGACGTTGGTGGATTCGTAGAGGGTATTCACGCCGCCTACCAGCAGCCGCCCCGGATCGGCGGCGTTCAACGCGATCGGCGTGACGAACTGCGGATCGGCGATGGTCGGCAACGTGAGGCTGCTGAGGAAGGCGTTGACGCTGCTGTAGCGATCGCGGCTGAAGCCGCCCAGACCCTGCGAGCTGAGATAACGGAAGCTCGCTACCGGCCCCAGGGTGAGGTTATCGGCGGCGACATCACCGCCATCG
>JANMSL010000604.1:0-2023 GCA_031389245.1 Lysobacterales bacterium
ACAGGCCCGCGCAGACCTTTTGCGCGTGCAACAGGAGATCGTTGCGGTTGATTTGAGCCTGCAGGCGGCGATGTCGTTGATCGCTGAAAAGACCCGCGCGCTGGTCGGTGCAACGGGATCTGCCATTGATCTGGTGGAAGATGACGAGTTTGTCCGGCGCGCGGCGGCCGGCGTGTGTCTCGACTCTATCGGGCTGCACCGGCCACGCGACCACAGCCTGTCGGGGCTGGCAGTGAACACCGGAGAAGTTTTGCTATGCGCAGATACTGAAACCGATTCACGCGTCGACGGCGCCGCCATGCGCCTGCTTGGGGCACGCTCGCTGATGGTCGCGCCGCTGCGCGATGGTGATCGGTTCATCGGGGTGCTCAAGTTGATTTCGGACCGGGCGCGGGCGTTTGTGCAGCGCGATGTCAGCACGCTGCAGATTCTTGCCGAATCCCTCGGGGCGGTCATCCAGCGCCATCGTGCCGCCAATGAGCTGCGCGCCTCCGAGGCGCAGTACCGACTGCTGTTCAACAGCAATCCGCATCCGATGTGGGTGTACGACATTGCCACGCTGCGTTTCCTGGCGGTCAACGAGGCAGCCCAGCATCACTATGGATATTCCGTCGCCGAATTCCTGGCAATGAGTATCCGCGAGATCCGTGCGCCAGAGGCAGTGGCCGCGCTCGACAAGGCACTTTCGAGTGAGCGTGATGGCACGCGACGCCTCGGCATCTGGCAACACCGTCGCAAAGACAGCAGTGTCATCGATGTAGAGATCACGTCTGACAGCATCACTTTCGATGGCCATGCGGCGCGCCTGGTGCTGGCGCACGACATCACCGAGCGCCTGCGCGCAGAGCGCGAATTGGCCCGCGTCAGTCGTGCGCAGCGTCTGCTCAGCCGCTGCATCGAAGCCCAGATGCGAGCCGACGACGAATCGGCATTGCTCACTGAAATCTGTCAAATCGCCGTTGACATCGGCGGCTATCGCATGGCCTGGGTTGGCTACGCGCAGCACGACCTGGCACGTACCATCCTACCGGTGGCGCACGCTGGAGATAACGCCGGCTATCTGTCTGATATTGTCCTGACCTGGTCGGAACATGATGAGGCGGGACTGGGTCCCGCCGGCCAGACCATACGCACTGGTCGACCCACGCTGGCAACCGATCTCGCACTCGAATCGGCGCGTGTGTATTGGCACAAACGCGCCGTGGAGTGTGGCTATCTCGGCGTCATTTGCCTGCCCTTGCGCAATGCCGCGCACACGTTCGGTTTGCTTGGGCTGTATACGCCAGACATTCAACCGATCGGCGAACAGGAAGTGCAGTTGCTGCAGGAACTCGCCGATGAACTCGCCTTCGGCATCGGCAATCTGCGCGCCCAGCAAGAAGGCAAGCTGCTGCAGAGTGCAGTGATGAAAGTTGCTGCGGGAGTTTCGGCATCCACCGGTACCGCATTTTTCGAGCAGTTGGCGCGAAGCATGACCGAGGCGCTCGGCGCCGACGCCGGTTATGTGGTGCGGTTGGACGCCGACGATCCCACGTTGGCGCGCAGCATCATGGCATTGGATCGGGGCGAGGTGGGCGCGAACTTCGAATATCGGGTCGAGGGCACGCCTTGCGCCAATCTTCTGGACGACGGCGAGTGCGTTGTGTCCGATCAAATCAGCGAACGCTACCCGAATGACCCCTTGCTGCGCACCATGGAAATACAGGCCTATGTTGGGCGACGGCTGGACAATTCGCAGGGTAAGCCGATTGGGCTGCTCTATGTACTGTACCGCTCGCCACTTGTGCGCGCCGCGTTCGCG
Source organism: Lysobacterales bacterium (assembly GCA_031389245.1). Lineage (GTDB taxonomy): Bacteria > Pseudomonadota > Gammaproteobacteria > Xanthomonadales > Ahniellaceae > 0-14-3-00-62-12. Next base: position 1,802 of record JANMSL010000604.1, read on the forward strand.
GCTTCAACGCTGCAGATCTTCGCTGCACGCGCCGCAGCGGAATTGGAGCGACTGGATGACGATGCGCGCATCCGCGAACAGGCCTCACTGCTCGATCAGGCGCAGGACGCCATTATCGTGCACGAAGTCAGCGCGCACCGCATCCTTTACTGGAACCAGGGCGCGCAGCGGCTGTTTGGCTGGACCAGCGAACAGGCCATGGGCCGCCCCATGGGCGAACTG
>JANMSL010000645.1:0-13467 GCA_031389245.1 Lysobacterales bacterium
GAAAACAGGGGTCAGTGAACCATTTCGACTGAGATGCCGGGAGAAATGGTTCACTGACCCCTGTTTTCACTGACCCTTTTTTCTCTTTTTTCTCGGATGGGCGCCTGCCGTCAACCTCACTTCAATTTTGTCCCTGAGAACAGTCGTGCTTTTCTTCAGAGGTGCGCGCAGCCGGGCATGCCCGGCTGCACGCACCTCTATATCTTCAATACGGGTTCGCCGGCGTCAGTGGCGGCGAAGTGCGCGCATCAGCGCTCAAGTTGACGCGTACTCCGATGTGCGTCTTGTCGACAAAGTTGTAGTACTGGCCCGAGGTCACTTTGCTGCGCTTGACGTTTCGATAGACCAGAGGCAGGCCGGAGCTGACTTGCGTATGCACCGTATCGGCTTCCTCGTGCAGTACATAGGCGCTGCCACTGCCATCCACGTAGCCCCTGCCACTGCGATCGATAAACATCGACGTGGCTTCATCGATACCCAGCCCGACGATGCTCGCGGCGGTGCCATCTTGCCGAAGCCGCGCCATGAAGGCGAGTAATCGTCCCATGCGATCGCTCGGTCCGAAGTGGGAATCGGTGATGATGCCCCGCATCAGCGGCAAGTCGAGAAAACCAGTCGAGAACAGCATGCTGTTCCGGTAAGGGTTGGCGAGTGCCTCGGCGCTGGTCGCGGCAGCAACACCATCGGGGTCGTAGATGTACTGACCTTGCACGGCAAGACCGGCGGAGAGACCGCCGATCACGCCGCCGCGCTCGTAGGCGGTGCGTGCGGCCGATTCAACGAGCGTGTCCTTCCAGGCATTGAGGTACGCGGACTGATTACCGCCTGCCATGAAAATCAATTCGGCATTGCACAGCGTCCATTCGACATAGGTCGAGTTGGCTTTGGCGGCGGTGTCGACCAGCAGAGTTTCGACCGAATTGGGTTTCAACGCACCACTGACCAAGTTGTACAGATAGGCGTTGTAGCCATCCGTTCCGCTAGTGCGCAGAATCACCACATCGCCACCGTTGGCGATCGGAAAGGCACGCAGCGAAAACGCACTATCCACTTCACTGCTGCCGCCCATCAACAACATCGCCGGGCCACCGACCGGCGAGCGGGCGGAATCGAGCGCATCGCCGATGATCCAGGTTTGCAGATTGCTCGGTTTGCTCGGTCTCGCGGCGGAGCCGCAACTGCCACTGCCGCCGCCACTGATTGCATAGCTGACGTCGAGTGTGTAGCTGCCGCTACCGCGATAAGCGCTGAGCTTCAGGTAATAGCGGCCGGTTGCAGTCGCGGTGTAACTGCCTGTCTGCGGGATGGCGCTGCTGGCGCCCGCGGCGAGCGCTGGTCCTGTCGCTGCATACAACGCCCAATCGAAATCATTGCTGCTGCCGTGACTCAGGCTGATGTCGATCGCGCCGGTTGCGGGGAGGTCGAAATAGAACCAGTCGATATCGGTTCGACTGGACATTGTTCCGCTGATCGCCGAAGCCGGGCCGGCCGGTCCATCGGCCGTACTTTCGGCATTGTTGTTTTCCGACTCGGCGGTGATGTATGCAAAACCCGGCGTGGCCAGCGCGCACATCAGCAGCCCAAGAAATCGTTTCATTGTTTGCCCTCAGTAGCGCAAACCTGTCGAATCACAAAGTCGATTCAATCGGTTCGCTAACGCACAGGTTTGCCGTCAGCGCAAAAAGGCACTGGCGAGCGCAGCTCACAACGGGCAAACCCAGGGAAAGAAGCGGAAGTTTCGAGGCAGCGGTTTCGCTACAGACGCTACTCGTCCCACCACTCGCTGAGGTAGTAGGTGCGGCACAGACGGCGAGCGTAGTAACGCGGCTTTGGCATGGCGTCCATCATCGGCGGCGCGCATTGAATACTCCGCCGCTGGAAATCGGTCAAGAAAAATCGATGCGGCGTTGCACAAGCGCGCGTCGTGCCAAGTCACATGACTCAACTCCCCGCACCTCACTCAAGCCGCTCGGCACTCCTGATCGCCCGGAAAACAGGGGTCAGTGAACCATTTCTTAGTGCACGCTCGGATTAATCGCAGCAACCGTTTGGTGTTTGTCGGATTGCCTGCCAGAGCCGCGGCGACGATCATGATCCTCCACTCGAACGTGCGCGCACCATGCCCAGACCACCAAGGCTCGATCTCGCATGCGTGCCGCAGCATGTCATTCAACGCGGCAATGATCGACAGCCCTGCTTCTTCCGCGAGATCGATTACATTCGCTACCTTCAAGATCTGCGTGAGGCGGCACTGAAGTACGGTTGTCAGGTGCACGCCTACGTGCTGATGGCAAATCACGTTCACCTGCTCGCAACCCCTGGCGAGATCGGCGCCGTGGGTCGGATGATGCAATCGGTGGGCCGTCGCTATGTTCGCTTCATCAACGACACGCTGGCGCGCACCGGCACTCTGTGGGAGGGGCGTTACAAGTCCTCGCTCGTCGACAGCGAGTACTACCTACTGGCTTGCTACCGTTACATCGAACTCAATCCAGTACGTGCTGCGATGGCCGCAACGCCCGCCGACTATCGGTGGTCTAGCTATGGTTGCAACGGTCAAGGCAGCATCGACCTTCTGATAACACCGCATGCCGCGTACCAGCAAATTCATCCCGACGACAAATCACGACGGGCATGCTACCGCTCGTTGGTGGCGCAGGGCATTGGCGACGACGAACTCGCCATCATTCGCACGTACGCTCAACGTCAACGCGCCCTCGGCACGAGCAAATTCCAGCAGGCCATCGAATCACAACTGGGGCGCCGCGCCGGCATCGGTGTTCCCGGTCGGCCAAGAAAGGTAAGTGGCGATTGACTGGGCTGGAAATAGGTCACTGACCCCTGTTTTTGCTGACGGGATTGCACATTTGCCGGGGTTCGCTGTGTTCACCGCCAGCCTGCGTCTTTGGTTCGTCGTCACGAGCAATCGGGATTGGCGCAGATGTGCAGTTTGAGTTCGCTGTTGCCGGCGTCGTAGTGCGCGATGACGGGACGGCCGTCGCTGCGCAGGGCGATGTCGACGTAGCGGCCTACGTCGCCGTTGTTGTCGAGGTTGCGCACGGCGCCGCCGGTGCTGCAGGTAGTGTTGCAATCGTAGACGCGCAGCTCGCTCTCGGTGCTGCCGTAGAAGGCGATGAGTGGGGTGAGGTCGGCGCGCAGGGCCATTTCGATTTCGCGGCCGGCATTGCTGGACACCAGCGTGCGCGTAGTGCCGGTGCTGCAGTCGGCGTCGGTGCATTCGAAAAGGCTCAGAGCGCTGAGACCGCTAAGGCCGAGCAGCGGCCGGCCATCGGCGCGCAGCAGCATGGAAACATCCGCGTCGGCGAGCCCGCTGGACACTGTGCTGAGCAGGCCATTGCTGCAGTTGGCATTGGCACAGTCGTAGAAGCGCGCTGGGGTTCCAGATCCCGCATTGCTGCCCATAACGAACGCTGGGCGATTATCGGCACGTATCTGAATGGCCAGACTGTATGACGGACCACCGCTGCTGATGGCGACGGCGGTGCCGCTGCTGCATCCGCTGTCGGCGCAGTCGTAGAGTTTGGCCGCGAAGCCGGTCTGATCGCCGTAGACGACCACGGGCCGATCATCGCTGCGCAACGCCATTGCAATCGAGTAGGCGACGTTGATGGTGTCGTCCAGGATGCGTGTGGCGATGGTGGTGCAGCTGGGGTTTGTGCAGTCGATCAGGCGTAGTGATTGGTTAGTGACATCGCGGAAGGCGATCACCGGGCGGTCGTTGCTGCGCACTGCAATAGCAGTGAGCTCGCCCTGGTCGCCTGCGGCGGCGATCAGGCGCACGCTGCCGGTACTGCAGGCGGGGTCGGCGCAGTCATAGAGCTTCAGATTGCCCAGTGTCTGGTCGTGATACGCGATCACCGGGCGCTGGTCGGCGCGTAGTGCCAGCGACAGATGCGAGCCGACATCGCCGGCATCGTCGAGCAGGCGGTTGAAGGCGATCGGCAGCAGCTCGCAGATCAGGCTGCCATCGGCCTGCACGCCGCGGAAGTATTCGCCACTGGCGCAGCTGCCGGCGATGCGTGTCTGCACCTCGGTGGTGTCGATCTGTGCGGCGCCGATGGCGGCGGGCGCGATTTTGGCGCGAGTGACATTGGCATCGACGATGGCGGTGGTGTCTACGGCGTTGTTGGCGAGTTCATTCGCGGTGACCGCGTTGGCAGAGATCTCGGCGCTGCCGACGCTGTCGTCGACGATGCGCGCAGCATCCACCGCATCGCCTGCGATCATCGCGTTCACGACACCGCCATTGGCGATTGAAAGCGTGCCGCTTGCGGTGATCGGCCCGCCACTGAGCCCGGCGCCCGCGCTCACACTGGTGACAGTGCCGCCGCTGCTATTGTCTATGCCGTCGGCGAAGCCAGCGGGCACGCCGGTGAGTCCCGACCAGGGTGCCGCACTGGCAGCGTTTGCCCGCAAGGCTTCGGGCGCAGGACGTACCAACTGTCGTGGCGACAGGGTGGTATAGCCGCCCGTGCTGTCCCCGGGGCGAACACGCAGTTCAAGAAAGCGTTGCTGGCCGATAAAGACGGCGCTACCGAAATCGAGTGTGAGATTGAATAATCCGGCCTCGACCGGCACATCGTCGGTACCGGTCGCACATCCGATTGCTGCCGGGCTGATGGGGCTGTCGAACAGGCAGATCTGCAGATCATAGAGCCCATCGGCTGGAACTTCGGACTCGGTTAGCTCGCCCTGATAGGTGAATGCGTTGCCCAGTACCTGCGCAGCGACAGGACTACAAAATCCCGATCCGCTCAGGACCAGAAGCAGCGCAGCGCAGGATCGCGAAATCGGGTTCGACACAGGCTTCTCCAGATGGCGACCGCGGGTCGCTCATCGGCCTATACGCAAACAGCGATGAAATCGGGACATGCCATGCGAGGACCGCGTCCGAATTGACATCACGCCTGGCGTCGCCGCATCTCGGCGACACGACCGTGTGCGTGGCATCCTCCCGGCCCCATTGGTGGAGAACCGCATGAGCATTTCCATGTGCGACGTCGCCGTTCCCGTGCTGCTGCGTTTTCTGCGCAATCCAGATCAGCGCCTGGACTGGGCCCAGGTGTTGACCGATCAGAAAAAAATTCAACACCGCCGTGCTGATCCGCTCGCGCCTCGCGCCGGATATGCAGGAGCTGGCGAGTCAGGTACGGACCGCGTCGGACAATGCCTAGGGAAACAGAGGTCAGTGAACCAGTTCGTCAATGAGCATCATGGTTTTGCACGTACGCTCAGCGTCAAGGCGCCCTCGCCAGGAACAAATTCCAGCAGGCCATCGAATCACAACTGGGGCGCCGCGCTGGCAACGGTGTTCCCGGTCGGCCACGAAAGGTAAGTGGCGATTCAGTGAGTTGGAAATAGGTCACTGACCCCTGTTTTTATGAAGTGCGGTATGAACTCGATGTGCGGCAAGCGAATTGCCAAGCATTGTCGCTGAACCGATCTCCTTGCGACCCGCCTGCCATACTCAAACGCGTAGGTCCGTTGTCATGCAAGTTCGTTCCCGGAGATGGTCCCATGATCAAGCGACGCGCGCTGCTGGCTCTGCTGCTGTTGTTGGTTTCGGTGGGGTTGGTGGCACAGACGCCGACCACATTTACTTACCAGGGCCGGCTGTACAACAACGGCATGCTCGCTAGCGGCAACTACGCGTTGCGCATCAGGCCATACAGCCAGGTCACCGGTGGCAGTCCATTGGCAGCGGCGCTTATGGTGCCCGCAGTCAATGTGGTCGACGGCATTTTCAGCACCACACTGGATTTCGGCACGGCAGTTTTTCTCGGCAACCCGGTCTGGCTCGAAATCGAGGTGCAGGCGCTGGCCAGCAGTTTCGTCCTGCTGACACCGCGCCAGCCCGTGACGCCGACGCCGTACGCGATCAATGCCGACAAGCTTGACGGGCGCGACGCGGCGCAACTCGGCGGACTGATTCCGTTTTCGAGCGGGATCATTATCAGCGGCGCGAGCATGGTCTCGGCGGCACCGAGGATGATGGGGTTTGGCAGCAGTACGGTAGCGGTGATCGATGGTGGCGGTGAGTCCACCATGCCCCCGGAGGCCGGCGGCTTCGCCTTCCCGATCCCTTTCGACGGCACGATCCAGAATCTGCAGATCAGCGCGGATCTGCTGGTCGCATCGGTAGTGTCAATCAATACACTCGGCCTGGAATACGATTTCACCGTGTTCCGCGCCCCCTCGTCGCCCAACAATGGCGTGGATCATCCTGCCCCTGCCTTTGTGACGACGCCGCTGACCGGTTCGCTGCGATTCGGATTTCCGAATACGGTCATCACCGCAGGCACGTTTCGCAGTGCGACGGCATCGATCCCCGGTTCGCTGCAAGTTGTAGCCGGTGACCGCATCGGCATTCGTGTGCGTACGCGCAACAGCACAGATCCTTCGGCCGCCGATGTCACCCAGCTTTCATTCAGTGCGACGCTGTCCTACTTGCCCGTTCCCCAGCCATGAGCCACATTTGGCGAATGCGTGCGGGAAGGATTGAGTTGGCCTCGTTCATCGCGGCATCGATGCTGTTGTTTTCGACCGCAGCCTGTGCCGATGATCGTGGCAGCGCCTGGCGTGTAGTGCGAGGCGAGCATGTCGAACTCAGCGCGCAGTTCCCAATGCAATGGCAGGACGCTTTATCGCGGATGAGCGCGCAGCAGCTCGGCGAACTGCGTCGTGGCGCGAGCCTCGACAGTATCGTGCTCGATGGCGGTGAGTCGCTGCTGGCCTTCATGACCACACGCCAGCTGATCGACATGCCGCTTGCGATCCTGGTCGAGCCCATCGGTGGCGGCACCTCGCGCGGCGGGCCCATCCTGATCGACGCGCTGGTGCTGCCCCAAGGCACAGGTGTGCCGAACGGCAGCCTGACCGGTGGCACGCTGCGCCTGGATGCGTTGCTGCCGGGCGGTGGCGGTACCTCGGGTTCTGCGCAATTTCAACTCACCGCCAGTGTTGGACAGCCCACCGTGGCGACTTCCAATAGCCTGCAGTCCACGTTGAAATCGGGCTTCTGGACGCCGACCGACGCGGTCGTCGTTACCCGGATCTTCCGCGACGGCTTCGAGTGAGGTGCGCCGGCGAAACCGGCGGAGTGTCAGAGCTGTAAGTGTCGTATTCCTTATTCCTTCGATTCTTATAGGTGTTCTGTTCCCGACGACGGCAATCACCGCACCGAACGCGTCAACCGAATTTCAGGTGAGGCGTTTCTGCAGTTGTTCAACGGGAGCACATGATGCGTCGTAGTCTGCTTTGGAGTTGCCTGCTTTGGCTCAGCACTTCGTCGCAGGCGCAGACCTGTGCATTCACATCTGCTGAAACGCAGTTCAGCAATCTTCTGACCAGCGAGACACTGAACGGCGGCGCAGTGCTGGTCGGCAATCGCCAAGGTCTGCTGTACGAGAAGTACTTTGGAAACTACAACGCCAGCACCGTGATCCCCATCGCCTCTGCCAGCAAGCTGTTGAGCGCGCTGCGCATCGCGCAATTGGCGGACAGCGGCGCCATCGATCTGGACGCACCGGTGTCGCAGTATCTGCCGCAGTTCGCCGGAGAAAAAGGCACGATGTCGGTGCGGCAGATGTTCAGCCACAGCGCAGGCTACGGTAATGATTCGTTGTCGCCGGTGTTGATCGATACCTCCATCTCGCTCGCCGAGGCCATCGATCAGATCGCCTGCTGCCGGCCGTTGAATGCGGGCTACAGCGTGGGCGGACAATTTTCGTATGGCGGCGTGTCGATGCACATTGCCGGACGCGTTGCCGAAGTGCAGGGTGGTGGAGATTGGCAGACCCAGTGGCAGACCCAATTCGGCGCGCCGCTTGGCATCACCAGTATCGATTGGCTGGCCTTCGGCCCGACTACCAACTACGGCATCGCTGGAGCCGGTCGCAGCAATCTGCGTGATTATGGACGTGCGCTGCATCCCCTGGTCAATGCAGGTCGCAGCAATGGCAGGCGGGTGTTCAGCCCCGCAACGGCGCAGAACTTCGCGCAGGATCAGGTCGGCACACTATCCGTCGCCTACGCGCCACCGAATGTGACGCCGCCGGTGCGTTACGGTATGGGCAGCTGGATCGACAGCACGCGCCCGCCGAAGCAGCCGGCGTTGATCCACAGCCTGGGCGCGTTCGGATTCTTTCCCTGGGTGGATTTCGATCGGCCACTGTTTGGCGTATTCATGATTCGCGGGGCCGCAGGCGTCAACGAACGCTCATTGCCCGTGTACACCAGCATGTTGCAATCGATCGCACAGGAAGTCGACGCAACGGGCTGTACGCTGATCGAGGCATTCGACGAGATCTTCGTCGATGGGTTTGGCAGCGATACCTGAGCCCCATCCCGAAGAGCCCAACGTAGACGCGACAGAGCGCGGGTGAGAGAACCTGGAAACCCACTTTTCTAAGCGAGCTGCATCTCGGTGATGACGCGGCGTGGCCTGGGAAATTTCGGAATCGTGGGCGCCCGAAATTTGTCCGAAATCTGTGGCGTGGGTCCCGCAGGGCGGAACCCGCCGCGCGGTCTATACGTTGAACTCGGCCAGCGAACGCATCACGCGGTTTGGCGTGCACACGGATATACGCAGCATCAACCTGATCGGCGGTCGGCCAGACTACGCCGCGGATGACCAGCTCCGCTGTTGACAACCTTCCTCGAAGGATCCGCCCTACTCGCTGTTCACCGCACACCTCCGGAAATTTCGGAAGCGTACAGCCGCGGAGTTCGAGCTCTGCTCAGCGCGCCCAGTCGCCTTCATGCCGATCATCGAGTGGCAGCACCATGCCGATCCTCAGATGGCGTCATTGGGGCGGTCGCTTAAAGGAAACGCCGCAGTCTTGCGTACAAGAGACAAAGGGCGCGAAACCGGGACACCCACTCTTTCGGCACCGCGCTCTTCGATACGGGTTCGTTTCCGCTGAACAAGAGGCTGCGACAGCCAGTGCCCCGGCGATTGAAGGGTGTCCGGGTTGGCGTCGTGAATGCCTGGACGAATCGGAACGCGACCTGACCCCAAGTTTTGCACGATTTTTACGCAGCATAAATTGACATCAGGAGGAATTTTTCAATGAAACGACATATGGGTAAAACCTTTCTTACGGCCGCCATCTTTATTGCAGCGGGGACAGTGCGGGCCGGGGCAGCCTCGGCTCAGGACGATGCGCGACTGAGCGTGGATCAGATGCAATATATCGCGGCGACTTCGCTGACAACGGATTCGGCATTCGTCGCGCGCAATCGGGTAGACCCCGAGCAGCTGAGCGTGGGTCAGATGCTACATATCGCCGTGACTTCGCGGACAACCGATTCGGTATTCTTCGCGCTCAATCGGGTAATCCCGTCTTTTGGCGGGCTCTATAAAGATCAGGAAGGTACGGTGCGGATTGCCCTCGTAGACCTTGCCGAAGCCGAGGCGGCCGGCCCGGTGATCAAAGCCTACTTCCTGAAGCGGAGGGCTGCCGAAGGTGCGGAGTTCAGCACGATCAACATGACTTTCATCTCGGCCGCGTTCACGTGGTTCGATCTGGAGGATTACAAGACCCGTTTGACTGGCGTCTTGTCACTACCAAACGTGGTTTACGTCGATGCCGACGAGGTGTGCAATTGCGTCACGATTGCGGTCTCGAATGCGGAATCGCGCGGCTTCGTTGAAGAATTCGTGGCGCAGTCTGGTGTGCCTTGGTCGGCGGTGAGCGTTATTGAAAGGCCGGAAGTGATTCCCGCAGTTTCACTCCGGGATAAGTTCAGGCCAGTCGTGGGCGGAATTAGCGTAGTGCCCAGTTCAGGGCAAGATTGCACCATCACCGCGGTCGCCCATCATGCGGGCGAGAAGGGCTTCATTGTCAATTCCCACTGCACAGAAACGCAGGGCGGTGTGGAAGGCACCGCGTACATTCAGGGAGACTTGTGGAGCTATTTAGGTTCCACCGGACCAAACTTCGCGACTGAGAGAGTTGATCCCGCATGGACCGCACTTCCCGGGTGCCCACCCGGCAGGATTTGTAGGCGTAGCGATTCTGCTTTCGCGGGATTGGACTCAGCTTTCGATGGATCGCTGTTGGAGATTGCATTGCCTTCGACGTTTTGCATGACTGCGCCCTGCGGCTTGGACCTGGCGAACGCCAGCGATCGACTCTCGATCTCTGGATTGGCTGGCGCGCCTATCGTGGGCGACTACCGGAACAAGATTGGACAAACCACGGGGCACACCAGAGGAAACGTAAACGTCACGTGTGCGACCGTTAACGCCATGGAAAGATCCATTTTTGATCCCAACAACTTCACATTGCTTTGCCAAAACTTCGTAGGTGCGGCACTTGCGCCAGGAGACAGTGGGTCACCAGTCTTCTCCCTGCTTAGCGGTCTCTGAGCCGTTCTTGCTGGAATTGCATGGGGATTCGACGGCGTGGGAAACTTTGTTTTTAGCAGCCTCGCTGACGTGGAGTCGGAACTTGAGTCGCTGTCATTTGCCGACGTCGCTCCACGTCCGCCCGCGCCTACGCTAGGAATGTGTGAGACAGAGCGCAATGCATGCATGCGGGACGCTGCAACTCGCAATGGGCCGCGCCCCCAGCAATGCGCGAGCGAGTACCAAGCCTGTACGCGCCAACCTTGAAATCAGTTTGCCTCTTTGACTTGGCACAATGGTGGGACCACCACTTAGCCGCCGGAGCCAATACGCGCATGGTCGCCGGTTACGCACCATGCCGCGAGGATCGAGAGAAATCGGGTCGCGTCTTGCTCGCGATTTTGTTTTGCGAGATGCGACCACTTCAGCCTGGCGAACGTGGACTTCATCGTGTTTCCGATGAGCACCACCGCAAAGGGCGGCGATGGACAGGGGATACGAGCCAGGGGTCAGCGCAGGACGTGGGGCGGGTCCCGCAGGGCGGTACCCGCCGCGGGGCCTATTCGTTGGACTCGACCACCGAAAGCATCGCGCGGTTTGGCGCGAACGCGGATCTCCGCAGTATCAACCTGATCGGAGAACCGGCAGCCGCGAGAACCGGGGAGAACCGGGACACGGGAGAACCGGGACACCCACTTTTCTAAGCGAGCTGCATCTCGGTGAGGACGCGGCGTGGCCTGGGAAATTTCGGAATCGTGGGTGTCCTGGCTTTGCGAATGCAATGACCGCCAACCATGCGATCAGAGCTACCGCTCGATGTGGCGAAGCACCTGGTCGGCGTGGCGCACCGCATCCGCCTGCCCGGTGGCCTTCAAGCGCTTTGCCAAGGCCAAGGCGTCTTCCGTGCGCTTCTGCTCCAACAGTTCCAAAGCGGCGATCGAGATCCCCTGAGCCTGGCCAGGCGTCAGTTCACTGGCTGGGCGAGCAAGGATCGCGCTGCTGGCCGCAATCAGCGGTTCCGCTAGCTTGACCTCAATGGCTATTTCGAGGGCGACGTTGCGACATAGCGCGGCCTGAAAAGGCATGCCGATGTCCGGCAGATCGTAGGCGCGCGCCGCGAGCAACTGATGGACGACGGCACCGGCCGGATCGCTCGTGCGCAATTTCATGCCCACGTCTTCGTTCAAGCGTTGCATTGCATGGGCGGCGTACATCACGCTCATCGGGTCCTCGAGCTTCGACCAGTTGTCGAGCAAGATCTCGCTGGTGCTGCGCAACAACTTCGCGGCGCCGTCCAAGTCGCCCAGCGACAGCGCGATGCTTACGCGCGTGGTATCGCCGTCGGTTCCGAAAAGAAAATCATTGCGCGGCAACGCGTCGGCCAAGGCCTGCAAGGCATGGGCTTCCTCGCGCTCGCCCGATTTCGCACAAGCGTACGCCGCGTACAGCAATCGTGTTTGGTCACCTTGCCGGGGCAACGGGGCGCTCGCCCGCCAAGCCTTGGCAACCCCGCAATCTTTCAGCTCAAGCCCTCCGTCGCTATCGCGGAAGGGCTCATCCGCCTTGGCGACGCCTGCCGCCAACAATGCACACAGTACCCAGAACCGCATGGCCATCTCCAATCGCTTTCAAAGTGTTAGTAGGAATACGCGGTGGTGATCAAAAAGGGGCCACAGCGTCGCAAACCATCGCCCTCGGCCGCAAGAATTGGCTATTCGCCGGATCAGAAACCGCCGGCCAGCGCGCCGCAAGGCGACGAGGCGAGAGACGAATTCGGGATCGCACGTGGTGCGGGGAATCGTAGGTGTCCGAAATTTGGATTTTGGCGGCTGCTTTCAGTGCACCTTACTTGCCGCCTTGCCCCGCAGTCGGGAGCCGGCTAACCGCCTCGAAACCATCGTTAAAGCTGCCACCGGGGGAGGGGAGCGTTAGGCGGTAGAAGTACACGTTCTGCGTGACGGCGTTGACGACGATGTAGGCGTTCATGGAAGGAATGTAGCGGAAGCGACCGTAAGTGCCGTATAGCTGGCCGGCGGTCGGAATCACGCTGTTTCCGGCAGCTGGCGGCACCCGCGTCCAAGTCCAAGTGGCGGTATTCAGAACATGAACGTCCGCGCCGCCATGCCAGGCCACGACCCGGTCGAGCACAGGATCGTACTCGAGGCCGGGATTACTGACGGCTACGATCTGCATGTCGCCCGTGGTCGACTTGAGGACCGAGGAGGAGGGATTGAGTGTCATGTCCCAGGCCCGCACCTCGCCGCCGCCGACGGTGATAAACAGGCGTCGACCAGGGTCGATGGTGGCTGTCGAGTAGTACGCAATCCAGCCATCGGTGAATTGATTGCCATAGGCCTGCCAACTGTCTTGTCCGGCGTTGTAACGGTGCAGGAAGCTATCGCCGCCGGCGCCCTGTCGCCAGACCGATTGCGTGACCTGGTCATAGGCCGTCTTGCCGCCGATCGAGCCCTGCAGCGGCGGCGCTTTCTGCAGCCAGGCGAAGGTGCCCATATCGAAGCAAGCCGTCGACAACGCGCCGTAGCCAATTGACCACATGGAGCCGTTGCCGAATACGCACAGCGCGTTGATGCTGGGCACGTATTCCAGCAGGTCGTAGGTGTGCGACGCGTTCGGCGTGCCATCCGGCCACCACGGCACGTTCGCCACCAGGTCGGTGCTCGGATTTCGCAGGCGCTCCCAGCGCATTAGCGCTATGTCGAAGGCGTAGACCTCGTTGCCCGCATAGTCGTTGTGGCCGCCGCCGTGGACCAGCAGTTTGCCGTTGACCGCATCGTAGGCCGCGCCACTCCAGGAGGCCATGCTGGCCTGCAAGCCGCTGACCGCGGAGTAGACGCAGTTGCGTGCCGGACAGGGATCGAGCACGTCGAGCCGGGAGTTCGGCACTTCATACCAGTGCCCCGGTTGTAGATTGGCCACGGCGGCGCGGTCGGCCAGATAGTTAGGATTCGGTGCGACCGCAGCCGGCACGGGCTGCGCGCCGACTGGGCCGGCGAGGGCGAGGGCCAGCAAGCCGATTACAGCGAGGGCGATGCGCCGGCCTGAGCTAACCCGGTTGCTAACGCAAGCGAGCAGTG
>JANMSL010000651.1:0-7508 GCA_031389245.1 Lysobacterales bacterium
TGCTGCTGGACGTGCAGATGCCCGAATTGACCGGGCTCGAGGTGTGCCGCGCGACAACGCGTGGACATGCAACAGATCCCCTGGTTCAGTCATCTGGTTCTCGTCACGAATCACGCCGGCGCTTGCGTCCGGCCATAGCGATCGTCAAACAACGCCACATGCTATGTCAGAAACCGGGATGGGGCGATGCGTCTGTCACAAAACTGCCGCACAAGAACAACAGACCAGCGACCCCAAATTCGGCGCGGCTGCGGGTTTGCCGTACTGGACGGCTGAGGGAAGCGAACCGAGCGACGGCCATCGTAGTCGACCTCACCCGGCGCGAACCCACCTTTGAGCCCGAGCGACGCGCGCCCGGCCAGCATTGTGCGTTGGCCGAACCCCGTGCCCCAGGCTGCGGTTACCATGGGTGCATGTCGGAAGTGTCGCCCACTGAGTCCACGGCCACCTTGCTGTCGCTGCTACGCCAGGGCGATCAGGCAGCGCGTGAGCGCTTGATGGCGCGCTATTTGCCGCTGCTGCGACGCTGGGCGCACGGGCGGTTGCCCAGCGTGGCGCGCGATCTGAACGATACCAACGATCTGGTGCAAATCACACTGATGTCGGCTTTGAAGAACCTCGACAAGTTTGAATCGCAGCACGAGGGCGCCTTGCTCGCCTATCTGCGCACCAGCCTGATGAACGCGATCCGCGGTGAGATGCGCCGGATTGGGCGCCACGGCATCAACGAGACATTGCCCGAAGATACTGAATTGCTGGGCGCGGACGAACTGTCGCGACGTCTGGATTCGGATCAGTGGCTGGACTACGAGCGCGCATTGGCCAAGCTACCCGATCACAAACGCGAAGCAGTGGTGTTGCGTCTGGAGTTCGGAATGAGCTACGCCGAGATTGCGGCAGCACTTGATCGGCCCAGCGAAGCCGCCGCACATATGATGGTGTCGCGGGCAATTGTAGAGCTCGCCGAACATTTGGGATAAGCCAGAGCCTGCACCCGCCTTGGCCGGGTCAGGCCTATTTGCCGCCCATCTGCGCCATTTTCCCTGCTATCACGTAGAATCGCGCCCCCGCTTCTCCTGTGGAATCCCAACCCGTGCCCGTTTTGTGAGAACTCCTGCTGGTTTGCAATCGCTGATCGATGACGGCGTGATCGATGCCGTGCTGCGCCCGCTGAAAAGTGGCAAAGAAGCGTCGGTCTATGTGGTGCGCGTTGGCGATGAGATCCGTTGTGCGAAAGTCTACAAAGACATGGCGCAGCGCAGCTTTCAAAAGCGCGTGCAGTATCAGGAAGGGCGCAAGGTACGCGGCAGCCGCCAGGCGCGCGCGATCGGTCGCAGCAGCAAATTCGGTCGCAAGGAAGCAGAGACCGCGTGGAAAAACACCGAGGTCGAAGCGCTCTATCAGCTGATGGAAGCCGGCGTGCGCGTGCCCAAGCCCTATGGATTTTATAGCGGTGTGCTGGTTATGGAGTTGGTCACCGATGCCGACGGCCATTCCGCTCCGCGTTTGGGCGAAGTGGAACTGAGCGCCGAGGAAGCGCGCAGTTTTCATCGATTCCTGATTCGCCAAGTTGTGCGGATGCTGTGCGTCGGCCTGATCCATGGCGACCTGTCGGAGTACAACGTGTTGGTAGGGCCGGACGGCCCGGTGGTGATCGACTTTCCACAAGTAGTCAGCGCCGCCGGAAACAACGCGGCGCGCGCGATGTTGATGCGCGATGTCGGCAACCTGACCAATAGCCTCGGCCAGTTTGCGCCAGAACTGTTCAACACCCGGTTCGCCGAAGAGATGTGGGCGCTGTTCGAACATGGAGAGCTGCGTCCCGATAGCGAGCTCAGCGGTGTCTTTGTCGACAGCACCGAGCGAGTCGACGTGAACAGCATCTATGACGCCATTCGTGAGGCACGCGAAGAAGCGTTGATTCGCCAGCAGGGGCGAGAGGCTGCCAAAGAGCAAGACGACGACTGATGGTGCCCAAACCGGCGCGCCGATGGCGGCGCAGCTCTGGCTTGCGCGCGATTTGTCCACGTGATTGATGCGGGCTCGCGCGGTCGAGCAGGAAGCAAGGTGCGCTGCTAATCGTTGCCGAGGTTTTCGCGGGCTTCGGGATTGTCCGGCCAGATCTCCAGCGCAGTGCGAAAGTCCGCACGCGCCTCAGCCTGCCGCCCGCTCTTGCGCCGATCGACACCGAGATTGTTCCACGCCCGGCTGAGGTTGCGTTGCACCGCTGCGCTGGGCATTGCCAAGGCCAGAGTCTCGAATGCGTAGATCGCCTGCTGCGGATCGCTGGGCTGGAGTTGGCTGCGCAGCAAGGATTCATTGGCTCGCTCAATCAGCGCGCGCTTCAATGCCCCTGCGTCGCTGCCCAGCGCGATCGCTGCCAGTGGCTCGGCGTTTAGGCTGTAGTTGCGCCAGGCGTCCCGGTAAAGCTGTTCCAACGCAGGTACGAAACGACTGCCGTCGCTCAGGCTGGATTGACGCAGACGTTCAGGCAGCTCGGTACGCAGCCGCTCGAGCAGCATGGTGTCCGCCGCCAGCGTCGCCGCAATGCATACAAAGTCGTCGGCATCGCGTGCGATCCAGGCCTGCAGCCCCAAGCTGTGCAGAATGCTGGCACTGGAACGTCGGTGTGGCAGCACACCGGGCTCAGTCACCACAGGTATGCCAGCCCACAGACAGTCGAGTGTGCTGGTGGCTCCGCTGAAGACCAACGGGTCGAGGGCGACGTCGACTGCGCCGAGCAATCGATGAAACTCGGCCTCGTCGACGCGCGCGATGAACTCGACGCGAGCGTGCAGTGACTCCTCCAGTCGGCCGAGAAGATTGTGCCGCGCCTGTTCACCGCTGACGCCGAACACGCGCAAGGTCGATTGCGGCACCTGGTGCAACAGCCGTGTCGCGCGCTCGAGCAACGCCGGCGAGATCTTGTTGAGTGCATTGATCAGCCCGAACACGGCACCGACACGATTGCGCGGCGCGCGTTCGTGCAGCGCGAACGGTGTGCAGCACCATTGCGCGAATGGCAGTCGCAATGTGCGCTCGCTGGCGACCTCGGGCCAGGACCCTGCGGTTGGGTCGGTGATCGCATCGGCGATGCGGCCATCGATTGCTGCAACTCCGGTGGTTGCCACGTAATCCAACCAGCTCAGTTGCACTGGCGCCGGACGATAGGCGAGTGCGTCCAATACCTGACCGATACCGTGACCGCACAGGTCGATGGCGATGTCGATCTGCAGCGTTGCCAACCTGTGCGCTAGACCTCGCGCGTCGACCCCGGTGGCATGCAGGTGGCGCACCATCGGCAAAGCTGCCGCCGCCTCAGCGACCTGCGTCGTGGTGTAGCTGCGGTAGACAAATACGACATCGAACCCGTCGGCATCGTGATGCCGTGCCAGCGGTGGCATGAACCGCGCCAGCGCGGTATGCGCATCGACGCCGAGGTAGGCGACGCGCAATCGCCGCTGCGCATCGGCAGCGCGCAGTGTCCAGGCGTGCATCGAACCGCCGCTGGGCGCGAAGTCGGCCCCCCATTGCCGATGCAGGTCGACAAATCGTGTCGGGTTTTCGGGCTCGCGCAATTTTTCCAGGATCAGCGCGTTCTGCCGGATGGTCGCGTCCATTGGCGCCAGGGCGACAGCCTGCTCGATGGTTTGCAGTGCCTCCGCGCCCCGGCCCTGCAGCGATAAGGTAACGGCCAGTTCGGTGAGTGCACGCGGCCGCGCGAAATCGAACGCGCACAGTGCACGGAATATTTGTTCAGCGCTGTCGCTGTCCCAGCGCGCGCGGGCTTGAACACCTTCGGCAAAGCGCGCGGCAATCTCGGTCGGTGTGCTCATGCAGCGGAAGCGTGCGGCTGGCTATGCGGATGGTTGCGGCTTTGCGGAAAGATCAACCTGTGGATCAAGATCAGCGGCCGCGGAGCAAGCCACGCGCGGCAACGGCGGGACGCTGCGCTGTTCACGTGCGTCGGTGCAGGGCGGCCAGAAACGCGGCAATCGATCCGGCCAGCGCTACCCACAGCGCCAACGGCAACGCGAGCCAGCGCGGGCCCTCGGCATCGAGCGCATAGAGCAGGGCCGCAGCGACCATCAGGCCAGCGCCGAGCACGGCGAACACGGTACGGCGCTGGCCTTCGCGCGACTCGTCGACCAGGGCCTGCATTTCTTTCGAGCGGATTTCCATCGCGGTTTCACCACGCGTGGCCTGCCGCAGCCAGGCATGTACCAAGCGCGGCATATCCGGCGCATGGCGCATCAACTCCGGCAGTCGTTCCTGAAAAGAATCGCGCAGCGCGGTCAGCGAATAACGCTTCTGCACGATCTCTTCCAGCACCGGCTGCGCCACGGCGAACAGATCGAGCCGCGGGTGCAACAGTCGACCGACGCCTTCGATATTGAGCAGGGTTTTCTGCAGCAACATCAGCTGCGGCTGCACGGTCAGTTCGTAGCGTTGCGCCATCTTGAAGATTTTTGCCAGCACTTCGCCCAACGAAATTTCGGCCAGTGGTTTGGTGAAGTAGGGTTCGCAGACGCTACGCACAGCCGCTTCCAGTTCATCAACGCGCACGTGCGCCGGCATCCAGCCTGCCTCCAGATGCAACTCGGCAATGCGCCGGTAATTGCTCGAGAACATGGCGCGAAAGTTTTCCGCGAGGTAATACTGATCGGCTTCGGGCAGCGCGCCCATGATGCCGAAATCAAGGGCGATAAAGCGCGGCGATAAAGCCGGCGCGGTGTCTACCCAGATGTTTCCGGGGTGCGCGTCGGCGTGAAAAAAATTATCGCGGAACACCTGCTGGTAAAACAGGCGAACGCCCTTCTCGGCGAGTTCGGCGCGATCGATGCCGGCTGCGTCCAGGGCCTCCAGATCGTTTGATGGAATTCCGCGCACGCGTTCCAGCGTCAGCACGCGCTCCCCACTCCAATCCCAGTAGACCTTGGGTACCAGCAGATCAGGCGAGTCCAGAAAATTGCGCCGCAGCTGACTGGCGTTGGCGCCTTCGCGCTGCAGATCGACTTCGTTCTTCAGCGTGCGCTCGATCTCAGCGACAATCTCGCGCGGTTGAATCTTGTCGGCATGCGGCAGATGACGTTCGGCGATGCCGGCAATCACCTTGAGCAAGCCAAGGTCGTTGGCGATGCGCTTCTCGACGCCAGGCCGCAGCACTTTGACCACGACTTCGGTGTCATCGGGCAGCAACGCTTTGTGCACCTGGGCGATCGAGGCGGACGCCAGCGGTTCGCGATCGAACACCTTGAACAGCTTTTCGATCGGTGCGCCCAGTGCGCGCTCGATTTCGCGTTCGGCCTCTACCCCCGGAAAGGGCGCGACGCGATCCTGCAACTGCGTCAACTCATCGGCGATATCCGGTGGCAACAGGTCGCGCCGCGTCGACAGGATCTGGCCAAATTTGACAAACAACGGGCCCAATTCCTGCAGGCATAGACGCAGTCGTGCGCCACGCGACAGGCTGCCGATGTCACCGCGTGGGGCTGGCAACAGCCCGCGCATCCATCGCAGCAGCCGCAAGCCCGGCAGCAATTCAAGCAGTTCATCCAGCCGGTAGCGCGCCAGCGTGGCGCCGATGCTGATCAGGCGAAGCAGGGGTTTGGTGCCGAGCACTCAGGTTGCTCCACGTGGACGCTTCATGCGCTGCAATCTGGCTTCGAAGCGTTCCACGTCATCGCGCAGACGCTCCACCGATTCACCAAATTCGTCCAACTCATGCGCGGCGGCGACATCACCGCTTTCCTCCTGCACGTACTCCGCCGCCGATTCGGCAAATCCTTTCGCGCTGGCCTGCGCCCAGGAGAAAGCGTCGCGCAGGTGGCGCGCAATCTGTGGCCCCAGTATCGGACCCAGTCGCGCCGCAAAGGCGCCGTCCCAGTCCGGGTCGAAACGACGGCTGAGTTGCTCGATACGGCGCATCAGCTCAACATCGCCGGCAATTTGCACGCGTCCTGCCGGCAGGCTCTTGGAGGTTTCGGGGCGCAGCAGGCTGAGCAGGCCGCCAAGCGTGGCGCGCAGGCTGAGGTCGCTCTCGCCGGCATGGGTTGGACCCACGCGTAACTGGCCCTTGTCGACGGTGATGCGCAAAGCCCACTCGGGGCCGCTCCAGGTCAGCGTGATTGAGCGCCCGTCCAGTGCTGCAATTTCACCGGGCAAGTCCGGATCCAGCGCCAGCGCTTTGTTCAACAGCGCTTCGAGGATCGCGCCAAGATAGGCTTTGGGCGACGCGGCAACGCCGGGTTGGTCTGGGATAGCGCTCATCCGCGCAGTGTAACGGCGCTGTGCGGCAATGTCGGCACGGCGACGTTTGGGCGGCGCACCGCCTTCAACGCGGGTCGGGATGCGTGCGACTTCTGTCCGCCTTCCCTACAATCGCCGGCCATGCTCAACATCTCTCCCGACATCCAGATTCCCGACTCC
Source organism: Lysobacterales bacterium (assembly GCA_031389245.1). Classification (GTDB taxonomy): domain Bacteria; phylum Pseudomonadota; class Gammaproteobacteria; order Xanthomonadales; family Ahniellaceae; genus 0-14-3-00-62-12. Next base: position 6,430 of record JANMSL010000651.1, read on the forward strand.
GAACTGGTCGAGCGCTTCGTACGTGCCTCTGGCCCGGGCGGCCAAAACGTCAACAAGGTGTCGACTGCGGTCGAGCTACGCTTTGATGCCCGCGCCTGCGCGGTGTTACCCGAGCCGGTTCGCACGCGGCTGCTGGCGCGGCGCGACCGACGTATCACCGATGAAGGCGTGGTCATCATTCAGGCCAGTCGCTTCCGCACCCAGGAGCGAAACCGCGAGGATGCGCGTGAGCGTCTGGCGGCGCTGATCCTGGCTGCGACCCTGGTGCCGAAAAAACGTATCGCGACCAAACCCTCGCGTGGCGCCAAGGAACGGCGCATGGAAGGCAAGCGTGTGCGCGCTGGGGTCAAGGCCACGCGCGGCAACAAGGCCTGGGATCCGGAATGAGTGCCGTGCCCTTTGCCAACGCACTACCCGCAGTGGCCCCACACACTAATCATCCGGTCATCCGCGCGATGGCACGCGGCGTGCTGCGTCTGTTCGGCTGGAAATTGCTCGGCACGTTTCCGAATGTGCCGCGCGTGCTGATCATCGCCGCACCGCATTCTTCGGCCTGGGACGCGATCTGGGGCCTGCTGATCAAAGTGGCGATCGGGCTGGATATCGAATTCATGGCCAAGAAGGAAATATTCTTCTTCCCGCTCGGTCTGGTGCTGCGCTTGCTCGGCGGCGTGCCAGTGGACCGTCACGCTGCCAATGGCGTGGTCGGTGCCACGGTGCAGGCGTTGCGCTCAAAACCCGTGTGCTGGGTGGTACTGGCACCCGAGGGCACACGCCGCCGCGTCGATCGCTGGCGGACCGGCTTCTGGCACATCGCACGGCAGGCTGATGTTCCGGTGTGCTGCCTCTATCTGCACTATCCGGAAAAGACCTTCGGCATCGGCCCAGTGCTGGAGATGAGCGACGACATGCATGCCGATATTGCCAAACTGCGCGCGTACTACGCGCCCTTCCAGGGCAAGCACCGCTCGCGCAATTAGGCGTCAATGCGCAATGGTGGGAGCGGCGTGAGCCGCGATTCTTTGTCGTGCCTCGATCATTCAAAGCATCGCGGCTTACGCCGCTCCCACAATTGCTGG
>JANMSL010000113.1:0-3245 GCA_031389245.1 Lysobacterales bacterium
CATGCGCTCGCGCTCCCGGATCTGCTCGCGCAACTCGACGTTGGCCTCAGCCAGCTCGTGGGTACGCGCGTGCACGCGTTGTTCCAGGTCGGCATACGCCAGCTTCAGCGATTCCTGTGCGCGCTTGCGCTCCAGCGACAGTGCAATGTGATGCGAGACGAAGGTGAGTACTTCCTGGTCGCGCTCGGTGTAAATCACCGATTCGGTATAGCTTTGCACAGCCATCGCCCCCAGCAGTCCGGATTCGCCCCGCAGCGGCACACCCAGCCAACACACCGACAGCGCACCGACGGTCTTGGCTTCACCGCCCCGGTAAAGCGTGTCCAGTTGCTGGCGATCAGCGCGCAGCGGCTTGCCGGTACGGATCACGTACTCGGTCAAACCCTGACCACGTTTGCGCGTCTTGAATCTAATCAGGGGATCGCGTTCATCGACCGTATACGGGAACGACAGCATGTCGTCATCTTCGATCAGTGCAACGAAGAAATTTTTGGCATACAGCAACTCGCCGACGATGCCATGCGCGCCTCGATAGAATGCGTCGATGGTCTCAGCGGTGCTGGCCAGCTCGGCGATACGTAAAAACGCTGCCTGCAACTGCTCACCGCGCTCGCGTTCGGCTATCTCCAGTTTCAGCTCGCGTGTGCGCGCTTCGACGCGCTCTTCCAGGTCCTCGTGCGCCTGCTTGCGCTGCACCGCGGTAAGGATGTGCTGGGCGACGTAGCCAAGCAATGCGGCGTCTTCTTCCGAGTAACCGACGTCCTCGTGATAGCTCTGCACCACCACGGCGCCATGCACGCGTCCACCGCTGACCAGGGGAATCCCGAGCCAGTCGTTGGCCATCGGTCCCTGGGCGGCATCGCGCTCGACGCCAAGCAATTCGCGCACGTGCTCCGAAGGGCCACGCATCACCTTGCCATGACGGATCAATGCCAGCGTTATGCTGTTGGACATCTGATCGACCCGGAAATACTCGTCCGGCGGCAGCGGTCGGGTGTCGACACTATCGGCGAAATAAATGAAGCGCATCCGCTGGCCGGGTTCGTCGAGCAAGGAGATGTAGAAATTCTCGGCGTACATCAGCTCGCCAACTATGGCGTGGATACTCTGCAAAACCTCGGCCATTTCCAGATCGCTGCCGGCGAGGTCGGCAATCGCGTACAAAGCGTGCTGCAGGCGCTGCGCCTTCTCCAGCCGCTCCACCGAGGTTGCCAGATAGTCGCGTTCGAGCAACTCGCGACTGCGCCAACGCAGCGCATCGATCAGCGTGCTGCATTCGACCTCGCCCATGGGCTGCTCGGCGCTATCGGTCAATAGCAATGCGGCATTGATGTTCGGTCGCGGACCACCGAGCGCAACGCACCACTCGCGCACGCCCAAACGCAGCGCGTCGCTCGCGTTACCCAGCAGCGCAGCGCGCACCAGTGGATCCTCGCTGCGAGGGAAAGCCTCCGGCGGTGCGAAGAAGCGACGCGTCACTCCAACGCTTTCGATATGCCCGTTGCTCCAATACAACCACGCGCGTGCACCCGGCCAGCGCCGGGCGACATGGCGGTCGGCTATGCGGGTCAGTTCAGCCATGCTGTCAGCGGAAAACAGTAACAACAGGAACGCAGCTCGTTCGCGTTCATCCAGACTTGGCTGTGGCCAAGTTGGATCGCGCGGCGCGGTCAACGGGGTGCTCATGACGCCAGTGTACCAAGGGACTCGGCTACTACATGTAAAACACCTGCACTCAGCATGCAGGCAGCACCGCGTTCGCCGCCACCAGCAATTGCTCGACGGCCGCAGCAGACGTGTCCAGATGGGTCACTGCACGCACGCGGCGATGGTCGAACGCGCCCATGCGGAAACCGGTCTCGGCAAGTCGGCGGGTGAACTCCACCGCGTCCAAACCGGCTTCGGCTGCATCCACTTCAAAGAAAATCACATTGGTTTCAATCTGACCCGGATCCAGTTTGATTCCGCGCAACCGGCTCAAGCCCTGTGCAAGTCGACGCGCGTTGGCGTGGTCCTCGGCCAGCCGCTCGACATGATGGTCCAGAGCGTACAAGGCGCCAGCAGCCAGAATGCCGGCCTGGCGCATGCCGCCACCGAGTCGCTGCTTTACTCTCCAGGCGCGGCCAATGAACTCTTCTGTCCCCGCCAGCACCGCACCCACCGGGGCACCCAGGCCTTTGCTGAAGTCGATCCACACCGAATCGAATGATGCGGCGTATTCGGCGGCGCTGACGCCACTGGCTACGACGGCATTGAGCAGACGGGCACCGTCCATATGCGTGCGCATCCCATGCGCATGGGCATAATCTGCCACCGAGTGCAGTTGCGCCAGCGGCCAGACCGCGCCACCGCCGAGGTTGCTGGTCTGTTCCACCGCCAACAAAGTGGCCTGCGGACAATGCCGCCACGCCGGGCGCATCGCCGCCTGGATCTGCGCCACGTTGAAACGGCCGCGATCGCCGTCGAGCGTATTGAGCATTACCCCGGCATTGGCCGCCGGTCCGCCGCTTTCGAACCAGGCAATGTGCGCGGAACGATCGCAGATCACCTCCTCTCCCGGTCGGCACAGTGCGGCAATTGCAATCTGATTGCACATGCAGCCGGAGGGCGCAAACAACGCCGCTTCCTTGCCCAGCAACGCGGCGACGCGCGTGCAGAGTGCGTTGACGGTCGGATCTTCGAACGCCTGTTCGTCACCGACTTCGGCCATCGCCATGGCCTGGCGCATCGCCGGCGTGGGACGGGTCTTGGTATCCGAGGAGAAATCGATCATGGCTTGTCCTGCGCGAGAGGATGCCCATTGTAAGTCGATACTGGGCTGTCGCAGGCGCTTCCAAGGCGCGAAAAAACTGCGTGATATATTCCGGCGACCACACTTGAGTTTTTGCGCCAGGCAAGGCCGCGCACAACATGTCGAACTCCGAAGATCTGAAGACCCAAGCGCTCGAGTACCATCGTCAGTACCCGCCCGGAAAAATCAAAGTCCAGCCGACCAAGTCGCTGATGACGCAGAAGGATCTTTCGCTCGCCTACTCGCCCGGCGTGGCGGCGGCCTGCGAGGAGATCGTGCGCGATCCCAACACGGTGTCGCTGTATACGGCTCGCGGCAATCTGGTTGCGGTGATCACCAATGGCACTGCCGTGCTCGGTCTTGGACCGATCGGACCACTTGCTGCAAAACCGGTCATGGAAGGCAAGGGCGTGCTGTTCCAGAAATTTGCCGGCATTGACGTGTTCGACATCGA
>JANMSL010000687.1:0-6208 GCA_031389245.1 Lysobacterales bacterium
TGCGCACGGGATCGGTGGTGCGACCGGTCTCTTCTACCGCAGACAGCACCTGGATGGCTTCCTCGGTGACAGTCTCGTCGTCCTGTACCGTGGAGGATTCCTGCATCAACAATGTTTCGGTATCCGGCGCGGTTTCATGCACCTGGATGCCCATGTCATTGATCATGCCGATGATGTCTTCGATCTGCTCGGGATCGACGATGTCGTCCGGCAAATGGTCGTTGACTTCGGCATACGTCAGATAGCCCTGTTCCTTGCCCCGGGTAATGAGCTTTTTGATTTCGGATTGCTGGTCGCGGGGTTCGAATTCGATGGCTGCCATTGGTCTGTCCTTGAATCTGTGATCTTGATAACGAAAATCAGGGCCGGAAACAGACAGACAAGCCGCGCACTGCCGGTTGGTAGCACGTGGTTCAGTCTGCGATTGCGCCTTCCGCGACGAGTCAGGAAGGCAGGGCCGGAAACCGTTCATGGAACGGGACAGCCAGTATAGACAGGGTGTCAAGGGCAGCGCATTGTGCCGAAATGTGAAGCTCTGCTGCGCCCCGTACCTTTGTCGCTGCGCTGGAAAGTGGGGCTTGTTGCGTTGAAGTCAATACCTGGCGCGCGACCCTAAGCCAGTCGTCGATGCGAATGAATCGACATCAGCACGCCAAATCCGGCCAGCAGGCTGACTGCGCTGGTGCCGCCATAGCTGATCAGCGGCATGGGTACGCCAACGACAGGCAGCAGGCCAGCGATCATGCCACCGTTGACCATGACGTAGACGAAGAAGGTCATGCTGATCGAACCACCAATCAGGCGTGACCAGGTGTCGCGTGCATGCGCCGCAATCCACAACCCGCGGCCAATGATAAACAGGTACACCGCCATCAGCAGGATGACGCCGATCAGGCCGAACTCCTCGGAATAGACGGCAAATATGAAATCGGTGGTGTGTTCCGGCAGGAAGTCCAGGCGCGCCTGGGTTGAACCCATCCAGCCCTTGCCCAGCAAACCACCGGAGCCGACGGCGATTTTCGACTGGATGATGTTCCAGCCATTGCCCAGTGGGTCGGACTCTGGGTTGATCAGCATGCGCACGCGGTTGCGCTGGTACTCATGCATGAATTGCCAGAGCAGCGGAATCCCCGCAGCGCCCATAGCCAGCAACAGCACGATGCGGCGCCAGGCGATGCCGGCTAGAAACATCACGAACGCGCCGCTCGCCCCCACCAGCAGGGCGGTACCCAGGTCGGGCTGCATGCTGATCAGCATCGCGGGCACGCTGATCAAGACAGCGCAGACAAACAGGTCGCGCCAGCGCGGCGGCAGCGCTCGCGTGTGCAGGTACCAGGCCACCATCATCGGCAATGCGAGTTTGGCCAGCTCGGAGGGTTGGAAGCGCAGCAGTTTCAGGTCGAGCCAGCGATTGGCGCCGCGGCCCTCGCCGAACATCAGCACCAGCACCAGCAACAGCATCGTGGTCAGGTAAAACCAGGGCGTAAGCGTGCGGAACCACATCGGCGGAATGCGCGAGAACGCCAACATCACACCGAAACCGAGCCCGAGGCGAAGCGATTGATTGAGCACCTGGCGCGGATTTTCGGCACTGGCGCTGTACAAGGTCATCAAACCGACGGCGCACACCAACAGTAACGCGCCGATCAACGGAAGATCGACGCGCGCACGTCGCCACACGCGGCCGAGTCGGGATTCGAGCGCATCGATAATGCCGCGGTCGATCATTGCGGGGTGTCCATTGCGCGTTCGGCGCTACTCGGATCAGTGTCGGCAGGGACTTCGTTGTCGGCTTCTGGGTCGAGCACGGCGTCCAGTGGCTCGACCAAGTCAAGCAGGTCGCGCTCATCGAGTTTCAGCTCGTACTTGCCCGCTTCCTCGCGCAGCAGGTATTGATCGAGAATCTTGCGCGCCACCGGCGCTGCTGCTTTGGAGCCACTGTCACCGTGTTCCACCACCACCACCAGCGCGATACGCGGTGCGTCGGCCGGCGCGAAGGCGATGAACAGCGCGCGATTGAGAAACTCCTCGGGTGCCTTGAGATTGCCGGCGGAAGCGCGTCGCGCGCGATTCACGCGCTGCGCGGTGCCGGTCTTTCCGGCAATCAGGTACGGCGCGTTGGCGCCAATCGCGCGCGCGGTGCCGGTCGGGCTGTGCATCACCGCGATCATGCCCTCGCGCACTGCCGTCAGATTCTGCTGGTCTCGCACCACGGTGGCGAGCGGTATCGAAAGTGGTGAGGGAACGACGGGTGCGTCGAAGCGTTCCTGGGTAGCGCGCAACAGGTGCGGTCGATGACGCACACCATTTCCGGCCAAGGTGGCGAGTGCGCTGGCCAACTGGATTGGAGTAACCACCCAGTAGCCCTGGCCGATACCGGCGATCACCGTCTCGCCTGGGTACCAGGTCTTGCCAAAGCGCGCCTGCTTCCACTCTCGCGAGGGCAGGACACCGCCTGCTTCGCCGATCAGATCGATGCCGCTGGGCACACCGAAACCGAACTGCGCCATGTAGGTGCTGATGCGGTCGATGCCTGCGTCCGACGCCAGTTGGTAGTAATAGGTGTTCACCGACTGCGCCAGCGATTCGCGCAGATTGATGCGACCGTGTCCACCCGGGCGCCAGTCGCCGAAGCTCTGCGACTGGCCCGGCAGTTGGAAGCGGCCGGTCGAGAACACTGTGTCTTCGGGCTTGCGCAGGCCAAGTTCCAGGCCGGCGAGTGCATAAAATGGCTTGATGGTGGATCCAGGTTCATAGCCACCACGCAACGTGCGATCGAACTGCGGCTGGTGCGGTGTTGCCAGCAAGGCTGCATAGTCCTTGCGCGAGATGCCATTGACGAACGGATTCGGGTCGAAGCTGGGCTGGCTGACCATGCACAGTATTTCGCCGTTGCGCGGATCAATGGCAACGGCGACACCGGCGCGGCCCTCGAGTGCGGCGATGGCGATGCGTTGCAGGTTGGAATCCAGTGAGAGATGGAGATTCTGCCCAGGTTGCGGCGGAACCCGGTCCAGTTCACGCAGCACGCGACCTTCGGCATTGGTTTCGATGCGCTCGTAGCCGACTTTGCCGAGCAGAATGTCTTCGTAATAGCGCTCGATGCCCGTCTTGCCGATGTGCGTGGTGGCGCTGTAACGCGGATCGTCGAGACGCTCGCGATCTTCCACGCCAATGCGGCTGACGTAGCCGACGACATGGCCCAGGTCAGCGCCCATCGGATAGAAGCGCTTGAGGTAGGGCACTACTTCGACGCCGGGAAAGCGGTGTCGGTTGATCGCGAACAGCGCCACTTCCTCTTCGCTGAGATGAAAGCGCAATGGCAGGCTGTGAAAGCGTCGCCGCGCCTTGCGCAGTTCGTCGAAGCGTTCGCGCTCCTCGGCGTCGATGGCAATGAACTGGCCGACAGCGGCCACCACTTGTTCGACATCACCGGCCTGTTCCGGTACCACTTCCAGCCGGTACTCAAGCACGTTTTCGGCCAGCAGCACACCATTGCGATCGTAGATCAGCCCGCGACTTGGCGGCAGCGGCCGCGACTTGACCCGGTTGGCTTCGGAGCGGGTGCTCAGTTCATCGTGCCTGAGCACCTGCAGCCAGACATAGCGACCGATCAGCAGCAGGATGAAAGCCAGAATGATGATGAATCCCTGTGCCGCGCGTGCGCCAAATATCTGGGATTCAACCAGCACGTCCTTCAGCAGTCGTTGCTGGCCGCGAAATATGCGCTTGAAAGGCCGCATCTGCATCGGCTAGGGGTCGCGCGGACGCGTGCGCCGACGCAAATCGTCGAGCAGCAGAAACATCCACGGCCACAGCAGTGCACCGGCAAAGGGGGCCAGCCAAAACTGCCAATTGATTGCGGTGTCGCCCGCGATACTGCGCAATGCCCAGGTGACGATGCGATCGTTGATCAGGATCGCGAGCACCGCCAACGCTTGCTGCCACATCGGAAAGAAGCGCAGCCGCGAGCGAAAACGCAGCATCAGAAAAGCGATGGCGACAAGTCGAAAAGCGTGTTCGCCCAGCAGCGTGCCGATCAGGATGTCCTGGATCAGTCCGAGCAGGAACGCCGCGCCCAGCCCCATGCGATCCGGCGCTTCCAGCGACCACCAGATCACCATCAGACCGAGCCAGAATGGCCGCAGCGGCCGCCAGCCTTCGGGTAGCGCAACCACGGTCAGGATGACGCCAGCGAGCAGGCTCAGCCAGAACAGCAGCGAACCCTCACGCAGACGACTCATGGCGTGTGCTCTGCAGCTGCAGGATCGGACGGCGGAGATGGCGGTCCGATGAAGTCGAGGGCCGACGCGGCCGTTGCGGAACCCGAGTCGACCGTGCTGAGCAACAGCACATGATTGCCCCGCGTCAGGCCGGCAACCGGTGTGGCCTCGGCCACCGCAAACGTGGCAGAGTCATCGCCGCGCACTTCGTTGATGACGGCCACCGGAATCCCGCCGGGAAAACGGCCGCCCAGCCCCGAGGTGAGCAGCTGGTCGCCGGCCACGATGTCGGCGCTGAACGGGATGTGCGGCAGCTCCAGGCGGTCGATCTCGCCGGTGCCATAGGCAATGGCACGCAACCCGTTGCGCGCCACGCGCACCGGAATGGCGTGGCCCGGATCGGTGATCAGGATGACCTGGGAGCGATTGGTGGAGGGTGCGAGCACCTGTCCAATCAGGCCATGCGCATCGATGACTGCCTGGCCTTCGTGCACGCCCTGATTGCTGCCCTGGTCGATCAGTAGCCGATGGCGATAGGGATCGAGGTCGACTTCGACCAGCTCGGCGAGCTGTGCGTTCAGGCTCAGTCGCTGGCGCGCATCGAGCAGGGCACGCAGGCTCTTGTTCTCTTCGTCCATGCTGTCGATCTGCGCCAGCCCGGCTTGCGCGAGCAGGAGTTGTTCGCGCAACTCAGCGTTTTCGCTGACCAATCCGGAGCGTTCAGCGGCGGCGTCACGGGCACCGCGTCCGAGCCGGATCGGCGCGGTTGCCAGCCAATAAGCAGGCGCCGCCAAACCGGCGATCTGACGCTGTATGCCGGCCAACACCTGGCTGCGGTGATCGACTGCCATCAACGCCGAAGCGATTGCCAAAAAGCCGATCAGGCGAATGGTGCCCGAGCTGGACTCGGAAAACAGGGCCGGATTTTCGGAGTTGCGAACGGCCATGGGACTCGTCTGCGTGCGGCTCGTGTTGCGGCGGATGTGTCGGCGCCGGCGTGCGGACCCCGGTGCGCGCCGGTAGCGATAGGTTGCGGTTATACCCGATGCGCGCTGCACGCGCGTTCGGCATCACTCGGGAGAGAAAAATTCGTTGCCGTGCATGTCGATCAGTTCCAGCGCGCGACCACCACCGCGCGCCACGCAAGTCAGCGGGTCGTCCGCGACATGCACGGCGAGGCCGGTTTCCTCCGAGATCAGCCGATCCAGGTCGCGCAGCAGGGCGCCGCCGCCGGTGAGCACGATGCCGCGCTCAGCCACATCGGAGCACAGCTCCGGTGGCGTCTGTTCCAACGCCGAGCGTACAGCGCCGACGATGCCGGCCAACGGTTCGTGCAGCGCTTCGAGGATTTCGTTGGAGTTGATGGTGAACTGCCGCGGCACGCCTTCGGCCAGATTGCGCCCGGAGACTTCAATCTCGCGAACTTCGGCCTGCGGGAACGCGCAGCCGATCTCGATCTTGATGCGCTCAGCAGTTGACTCGCCGATCAAGGTGCCGTGGTTACGGCGCACGTAGTTGATGATCGCCTCGTCGAAGCGATCGCCACCAATGCGCACGCTCTGTGCATAGACGATGCCGTTCAGCGAAATCACCGCGACTTCGGAGGTGCCGCCACCGATGTCCAGCACCATCGAACCCTTGGCTTCGTGCACCGGGATGCCCGCGCCAATGGCCGCGGCCATGGGCTCAACGATCAGATAGACATCGCGCGCGCCAGCGGACTCGGCCGACTCTTTGATCGCCCGTTTCTCAACCTGTGTTGAGCCATAGGGAACGCAGATGAGCACGCGTGGGCTGGGCCGCAGGAAGCGCGATTGATGCACTTTCTTGATGAACTGCTGCAGCATTTCCTCGGCCATGGTGAAGTCGGCGATCACGCCGTCTTTCATCGGGCGCGAAGTGACGATGCTGCCCGGTGTGCGGCCGAGCATGCGCTTGGCCTCGGTGCCCACCGCAGCGACACGACGCCGACCGCCGGAATCCTG
>JANMSL010000700.1:0-2669 GCA_031389245.1 Lysobacterales bacterium
CCGCTGGTGCTGAAGCTGTAGTTGGCCACCGGTGCGACGTTGGCGGCAGTACTCACCGTTACCGATCGGGTGATGCTGTTGCTCAGTCCCCCATTGTCGGTCACCGTCAGCACTACGCTGTAGGTACCCGCTGCGCTGTAGGTCTTGCTCGGATTGGTCGAGGTCGACGTGGTGCTGTCACCGAAGTTCCAGCTACGTGAGGCGATGCTGCCGTCGCTGTCGCTGGAGCCATCGCTGAAGTTGACGCTGAGGCCGTTGCCGACGAAACTGAAATTCGCCACTGGTGCCTGATTGCTGCCCGTCGTCACGGTGAACAGCACTGCGTTGGGTGTGCCGAGCTTGCCGGCTGCATCAGTAGCCTGCACGTAGACGCGATGCTGACCGGCACTCAGGCCGGTAGTTGAAATCGTCGCACGCACCGATTCGCTGCTGGCATTGAAGGCGCCATCGACGGCGCTCATTGCCAGGGGCGTCACCCCTGCCTGCCACGACAACTTGTCAATCGACGCAACGGCGGACGCGATGTTCTGCGCCGCTTCGGTCCCGTTGTTCTGATTGAAGCGACTGTCGTTTACGCTCGCGGTGATGGTCAAGCTCGCCCCTGCCACGACGCTGGCCGCAGACGACGTGACCGAAACCGTATCCGGGCCGGTCGGCATCGTGTACGGCGCCTGCAGATTGCGTGCGGCGTACTTCAATGCCGCCAGGTTGTTGGGCAGTGTCGTGTTCTGGAATGTATTGCAGCTTTCGAAGAAGGCGACACCCAGTTCCAGGGTGTAGGCCGGCGCCCCGAGCGACCCGTAGAAATTATCATCGGTTGCACCATCGGTTGCGTAGAGTTCGGCGGACTGCTCGGGACTGTAGCCGTTGAACCAGGCCATGCGGCGTCCCAGCGTGCGCAGGGCCGGACCATTGGGCGCCAATGTCGAGGTATCGCCCCAGGGCCAGAGTACCAACTGCGAAAAGCTGTGCACATCGATGAACATCCCTTTGTAATCGATCGGTGCAGCAACAGAACTCGTATCAACGCGCCGATCCGGCAACACGCCACCCTGGTAGACGCCGCTGCCATCGGCAATTCCGGCGACATACTTGACCAGGTTCTGCGTCTCTGGTTCCGACGCGCGCACCGGGCCATGATAGGTGTCGTTGCAACGATCGGGGCTGGAGCCGCCCGACACAGTGTTCCAATGGAACGGGAAATTGCGATTCAGATCGGTACCGTAAGTGTTGCCGGAACAACTGCCATTGGTGTTGTTGGTGTTCTTGCGCCAACTGAGGCCGGTTTCAGCCTTCTTGCGACCGTCGGGGTTGCCTTGCAACACCAGATGAAAGCGATTGTGGTCAACCAGCCAGGTCGCTTCTGCATCGGTGCCATAGCCGTTGAGCAACCACTCGGCGAATCGCGTCAACAACTCAGCCGGCGTGTACTCGCGCGCATGGATGGAAGCAAAAACCACCATGTTGGGTTTGTCGGCGATGCTGGCATCGGTGGCGCTGTTGTTGATGCGCAATACCTTCATCGTGTAGCCGAGACTGGCATTTCGGCTCTTCTCGAAACTGGGTCCGATGTCGACGATCGAAGCCAGTTCCGGTTTGGCCGCAACCAGATTGGACATGCTGGTATAGGTTTCTTCTACCGTGCGATAGCAGGCGTAGCCGGGAATGCTCTTGATGCTCCCGCTGCGGCGCAATGAGTTTTCGAACTGGTGCAGCCGTGCGGTCAGTACCGCATCGACGCTGACATCAAGACCAGCGGCGCGCAGCGCGTCCACATCTTCGGCGCTGGCCTGGGTACGTACTTCACCGCGCTTGGCATCGACGATCAGATGCTGGAACTGCGATCCGATGGCTTGCAACTGGGCGGGATCACTGTACTTCGCAACGATGAACGAGGTTTCGTTCTCTTGCTCGGCAGCCGCTTGCTCGGCAGCGCGTACATTTATTGCAAACAACAGCAGGGCACAACAGGGTGCGAGGATCCTGTGCAACATGGCAACTCCACAATGTTCCGTCCGACCCTCCCCGATCGAGCGGTATGGTGTGTCGTGCTTCGCGGCAGAACTGGAGTCCGCGGAGCACGGCTGCGGGTGCTGATCCACCCGACACGACGCGCATTCTTTTCGACGGTCCCCCTGCTGACCGCCCTTCGTTTTCGCGTCGTGTGAATGAACAGATAGCAGCTCCGCGGTGGAATCGCTCGCTGCACTGCGGCGGAACCGGTCGCTGCGACGTCCACGCCAAGACGCAGGCACATCGGTTCTGGTGGATAGTAAGCGCCATGGGCGCGGACACAAGTCCGGGAAATCAGAGACACTGTCCTGTGCCGAGTGACCCAAGAGCACGCGTCAATGTGTGCGTTCCGCTTTCTCCACCGTGCTTCTGATAACTCAGTTCCAGCGTATTGCAATCGGGAAATCGCTGCGTGACCCTGCCCCACGGCGTGCGCACTACGTCGCGTGGGTGGAATGAATTGCCGAAGTCGGCACCGCGGGTGGTGATCAGATCGACCGCGACACCGGTTTCGCCGGCGCTGAAAGTCTGGCTACCGACGAGCCACTGCTGGGCGCCGGCGTCATAGGTATACCAGGTGAAAAATTCCACCGGCATACCGCCAGCCTGGCCGAAGTCGACGAGCACTCCTTCGCCTGAGCGTGCAGTCGAATAGT
>JANMSL010000713.1:0-3723 GCA_031389245.1 Lysobacterales bacterium
TTTTCATGTCGCTATTGTCCGGGGCCGCCGCCCAAGCCGCAACCCAGGCTGGCGAAATGCCCGTCGAACGCCCGACTTGGTGCGTTTTGACCTGATCTCGGGCGCCTGAATAGACAGCAACGTGGCGACGCGACAACCCGGGCAACTAAGCGTCGATTCATCCGCTTCCCGCAGAATGTGCAACACGCTCTCAGGAGGGGCGCCTCATGAACTCAGTTACTCGCCTGCTGTCGATCTTTGGCCTTGCCCTCGCCGGCACCCTGGCTTCCAGCGCGCCCGCGCTTGCCGATCACAGCGGCATTGGCGTCAGTATCTACGGCGGCAGTCGCAGCCATGGCTATGCCCTCAGCTGGCAGGATTCCAATCGCGGCCACCGCGATTATCGCAGCGACTATCGCAACGACTACCACTACGACCGCTACAACCGTCCACATGCCAATCAGCAGCGTGACCCGTGGTGCCCCACGCACAGCCTTTATCACAACCATTCTTACGGTTACTACGGCTTCAATGGCGGCTACTACGGTGTCTATGACGGCAATTCCCATGAAGAAGTCTTTTCCCGTGCCTACGATGACGGTTACAGCGATGGCTACAACACGCGCCGCAATCAACTTCAGGGCGGCAGCCGCGCCTATCGAAAGGGCTATGAACAGGGCTACCGTGACGGTCGCCGCGACGGGCGCAACGTGGGTCGCCGCGATTCTTATCGCTGAACCCGGGAGCCGGAGCTAGCTGCAGACCCGGCTTCGGCCGGGTTTTCTTTTTCTGCTTAGGGCGCTAGCGCGAAGTCAATCGCCCGTTTTGACCGGTTGCGCGCGGTGCCCGATCGGTTTGCGACGCTCCAGGTTTGCCTTGTCACGAATCCCGCCTATGATGGCGACTCGTCGACAGGGGAGCCGCATGGCGCCACGTGCAAACAAGCTGACCGCTGCATTGATTCGCAAGCGCGAAGACGCCACGGTCGCCTGGACGTTCTTCCGCGAGTGGCTGAAAGCGCCGTTGACCACGGCTGCGGTCTCACCCAGCAGCCAGGAATTGGCCGCGGAAATGCTGCGCGAATTGCCCGCCAACCCGCGTCGCGTGGTGGAACTGGGCGGCGGCACCGGCGTGTTCACTGAAGCGTTGCTCAAACGCGGGTTTACCCCACACCACCTGCTGGTGTTCGAACTCAACGAAACCCTGCACGAGCATCTTGAACAGAGATTCCCGGAAACGCCAATCGCCTGTGCTGATGCGCGCAATATTGTGCAGGTCCTGCACCAGAAGGGATTCGCGGAACCGGGCGGCGTGGACGCCATCATCAGCGGGCTCGGGCTGCTGTCGATGAATGCCGAATTGCAAAAGGAAATCCTGGCGCCGGCGTTCGAGGCATTGGCCGCGGATGGCCGCTTTATCCAGTTTACCTATGGGCCGACCAATCCGGTGAAAACCTCAGTCATGCGCGAGCTCGGTTTACACGCTCGCCGCGCCGGTTTCACGCTGCGCAATCTGCCGCCCGCTTCCGTCTATGTGCTCACCCGCTCAGTCAGCAAGAGCATCAAACCGGTGAAAGTAAAGCGCTGAGCTTTCCGGCGCGAGTGCGTCCACCGGGTTAGGCTGATCCCTGCTCGATTTCACTGTGCAAGCGTAAGCCGTGGGCCTGGTATGAAATGCAGGACGCAGTGCGCGACGCGCTAGACAACGGCACCCGTTGCCCGCTCCGCCTCAATCTTCGGCCAGTACAATAATCTGATCGTCGGCACCGAATGAGATTCGGTTGGACTTGCGCGGATTGACTTTGACGCCGTAGCCCTGGGCAGAATCATTGGCATGCGCCACCAGGCGATAGCCCAATGCCGTTTCGCCGCGCACCGCCGCAGACTCGAGCACGGTGTGAAAATCAACCTCTGTTCCAGGCCGCACGTAGTGGCTCATCGGGCGAATGTAAATCTCTGATCCTTCCGCGCTGAACAGTTGCCTAAACACCTGATCCAGTTTTTTGTTCTCCGATAGCTGTGACAGCATCAGGCTGGCGAGCTTGTCACTGACGATGAAATCGTCGGCCTGGGCAACCTGAGCCAGCGCACGATTCTTGATATCCATCATCTCGCTGACGATGCTGAAATCTTTTTTGCAGGCCTGGGCGATGTTGCGCAAGTGCAGCAGCGCGATCAGGGTTTGCGCATCCGCCTCCTGGACTGGCAGCTGGGTATAGCTGAGCAGGATGATGTGGTCAAAGTCTTGCACCTTGATCGCATCCAGCGTACGTCGGTCGGTGATCGCTCCATCGGCAAAACGCACCTTCTGTCGACTCAGCTTCTTGGACAACGCGATCAACGCATCTCGTGCGCCTTCGCGTTGACACAACACCACCACCTCGGAACCATGAGCCACATAATTGTCCAGCTCCTGCACGATCGCCTCGGCTTTTTCATTCCAGCCAAGCAGGAGTGTGCGTTCAGGTTTCGGTTCGATTTTGGCGCCTTGGACAATGGCGCGAAGATCCGGCGCGGGCGCATTGGCCGGGGCGAGCACAATTGTGTCGTCGTCCTCGCTGATCGCGATAATCTGGTCGCCCGGTTTGATGCGGCTGGTCATCGGCGGATTGATCAGCACTTCGCCATCGGCCCGCATCAATCCCATGATCGTGGAGTCCTCGTACGCACCCAGTGCCTCGCGGTAACTGCGTCCGACCAGACCCGGCTCTTCCTTGAAGTAGATTTCCGCGCCATCAAAATCCAGCAGCTCGGTGTAGACGACGCTGAGGCCCGATTGACGGCAGGTTTGCGCAGTCACCCGCGCGATCAAGTCCTCGCCCTGCACAAAAATGGCCTCATCGCCGCCGACCAGATGCGCCGCTTCAAGATTCCGCGCGTCGCGAATCTCGGCAACGATGTGATACGGCTCCTGCTTGCGGTCCGGATTGTTGGTCACCGCCATTACCGATTTGATGACATGAATATCCGGATTGTCACCTTCAGGTGCCAACACGATGATCGAGCGCGCCGAATGCGGATCGACTACGGCCAGATCGTCCAGATCCAGGGGGTCGCCGCGCCGGCAGATGACGACCGTGTTACCCGTGCGTGGAAATTTTGCGCGGATGGCGTCTTCCATCTCCACTTTGTCGCGATCGGCCAGAATGACGATGCGCGGTTTTTTCTGGTTTTCATTGGCAATGATCAGTTCGCCAATGATCGAGTAGACCTTGCTCGACCAGCCCAGGATCAGCGTATGCCGCTTCTCGATCACCCGCGAACGCCCCTTGCGCAGCTCGCCCAGCTGCGCGTCCAGCCCCGAGGTAATGGTGCCGATCAGCATGCTGACGATAAAGATGCCGCCGATGGTCACCGCGAGCATCAGCAGACGCATTCCCCAGCCCTGGTCGCCGGCCAAGGTGCCTGCATCCATGGTGTGCATCAGACTCTGCCAGCCGCCTTCGATCAGGCCGTAGGTGGAAGCGGGATCAGTCGGGTCGGAGGCAATACGAAACAACACCAATACCAGCGTGGCCATGCCAACAATCGCAAGCGAGATCAGCGCCAGCCAGCCGATAATCGCGATGGCACCCTTGGCGAGGGTATTTTCCAGGCGGTAGCGCAGGTGATGGCGCCAGCTGTGAGCAGATTTGGGCATGGCAGGTGGTGACCGAAAGGGAAAGTGCAATCTAGCCCAGCCCAACGCCGGGTGAAAGCAGAATTCGACTCTGTTACCAATAAGCACAAAGCTCTAACGCTGTTG
>JANMSL010000738.1:0-3969 GCA_031389245.1 Lysobacterales bacterium
GATCACCGGGGCAACCAGCTCGGCATGGTTACCGAGATCGACCTGCGCCAGATACCAGTCGTAGAGTGGGCGGTGATCTTCGAATTCCAGCGTACACAACGAGTGGGTGATGCCCTCGATGGCATCGGACAGCCCATGCGCGTAGTCGTACATCGGATAGATGCACCAGGCATCACCGGTGTTCTGATGCGAAATCTTGCGGATGCGATAGATCGCCGGGTCGCGCAGATTGATGTTGCCGCTGCTCATGTCGATCTTGGCACGCAGCGTGCGCGCGCCGTCGGCAAATTCACCGGCGCGCATGCGCGCGAACAGATCGAGGTTTTCGGCAATGCCGCGTTCGCGATGCGGACTGTTGCGTCCCGCTTCGGTCAGCGTGCCGCGATAACTGCGCACCTCGTCAGCATTCAGATCACAGACGTAGGCACGGCCATCGCGAATGAGTTTTTGCGCACACAGGTAAAAGGTCTCGAAATAGTCCGATGCATGGCGCAGCTCGGCCCAGTCGAAACCCAGCCAGCGCACATCGGCCTGGATCGCTTCGACGTATTCGATGTCTTCCTTGCTCGGATTGGTGTCGTCGAAGCGCAATGTGCACTGACCGCCGAACTCGGCAGCCAGGCCAAAGTTGAGGCAGATCGACTTGGCGTGACCGATGTGCAGATAGCCGTTGGGCTCCGGCGGAAACCGGGTACGGATCGTCGGGTGTTTGCCGCTGTTCACGTCGTCCATCACGATCTGGCGGATGAAGTTGTGGGCGGGTGCGATTGCAGGGACTTCGGTCATGGCGATCAGGCTGGCTTGCGAGTCGCCCAGTCTAGCCGATCAAGCGATGCGGGCGGGTCGTTGGCCGGCTGGCGTCTCAGAGATGATTGCCGCGCGGGCGTTTGTGACGCAGGCGCAGCCGCACATCACCGCGGACCTCGCGAATATTGACGATACTGCCATTTTGCAGAATCTCCAGGCGACCTTGCTCGGCGAGTCGGGCTGCGACCATGCGCACCGGGCGCATCAGATCGCGCCATTCGACCGGCAGATCTTCGGCCGCCATCATTGCGACCTCGCTGGGACAGACACCTCGCTCGTCGCCCAAATGCTTCGCCAGCACTTCCAGCACGCAGGCGTGGATGAGCTGAGACAAGGTTTCTTCGGGTATGGGTGGACGAATGCGGTTGTGCGACATAAGTCGCGGAGGATAGCGCTGATTCTTCTTTCCGGCGATTGGCCGTTGCCCGGATGGCTTGTAACCGGGGTGTGGTATAGGGCCCCATCAACGCCCAGAAGCTTCGCCCGTGCGCCTGAGGTTGTGGTAATTCCCGTCATGATTACCGGTTTTGGTGGCGCGCCGCGCCTCATGCGGGGCGGCAAGCATCGGCGCTATTTACACCGCAATGCGCGCAACGCCACACTATCCAATGATGAAATCCGCAAATTCAAAAAGACTTGGAATGCCGATGGGGCAATGGTTAGCGCTGATGCTGCCGCTTGCGCTCTGCGTGCTGGCCGCGCCGGTGTCTGCTCAAGATACCGGAACCACCTCCTATGCGGCATTGTATCGGGCGTTGCAGCCGGCACTGGATGTGGGTCGGCATGACCGCGTGCTGGCGACCGCCAATGTCCAAAGCAAGTTGCCGCAGGTGTCGCCCGCTGCCATACGCATGGAAATCCGATCACGACGCGGCGTGCGTCGCCTCGCGATTGCCGATGACGGCAATTTCGATTTTCCGGTGGACGCGGGATTGCTGGCAGAGGATCCCGCGGTGGTATCCAACCAGCCGCGCGGTTCGTTGACTCTTTCCGTCAGCCTGGCATTCAGGCCCTACCCCACGTTAAGGGTGCCTTATCGGGAAATTTCCAAGGCCCTGGCTCAAGCCAGCGAACTGATCGCGGCCGACCAAGCGCGCAGTTCGGCTTCCGTCCGCGGTGTTGAAGTGCACTTTGCCGAAGGGCACGACGCCACGGTGGCGATTCGCGGCGACAACGAGCGCACCTTCATGGCCGGTGCCGATGGCCGCGTCGTGCTGATTGACAACCCGCAGTGGCGGGGCCCTGATGTCGAAGTCGAGTTTTCCGAAATGCCGCTGCGTCTAATGCCGTATATCGACACTGGAGTTGCACCATGAACCCGCTGCCCAAGCTGTACATTGGCAATCGAAATTATTCGTCCTGGTCGCTGCGGCCGTGGCTGTTCCTGCGCACCTTTGGCGTCGCATTCGAGGACGAGGTGATTGCGCTGGATACGCCTGAGTTCCGCCACCAGGTTGCGCGCGTGTCGCCGACCTTGCGCGTTCCGGTGCTGATCGATGGGGACTCCAGCATCTGGGATTCGTTGGCGATTTGTCTGTATGCCGCTGATCGCTGGGTCGGCTCGCGTGCCTTGCCGCCTGAGGTGCCGGCACGGGCGATGGCGTTATCGATTACCGCGGAGATGCACTCAGGGTTTTCCGCGCTGCGTACGCATTGCCCGATGAACATCCGCCGTCGACGAAGCAGTTATGAGCTCCCCGATGCCGCGCGCGCCGACGCCGATAGGGTGCAGGCGTTATGGCGTGAATGTCGACAGAAATTTGGCGCGGGCGGCGATTTTCTGTTTGGTGCTTTCTCGCTGGCAGATGCATTCTACGCGCCCGTGGTAACCCGCTTCCTCAGCTATGCAGTGCCCATGGACAGCGTCAGTGCGCGCTACGCCGAGGCGATCATGGACCTGCCTGGAATGCGCGAATGGTGTACTGCGGCGGTCGCTGAGACCTGGGTGATCGAAGCGACAGAACGCGTCGGTGCCTGATCCGTTGCGCCCTTGAATGCGCCGGTTGTGCCTCGATAATCTGCAGTGAACTGATCGCATAATGTAAACGCTGGCAGAGGCCAGGTCGGCGTCATCAATCTGCCGTCGCGCCGGTCTGTGCTTCGTTCTACAACGCGACGTCCACAACGGAATCCATTCGATGAAACCCACGACGCTTCCGCTTCCCAGTCAGGCCTTGCCCGGTCGCGCCGAATCAATGACGGTCAACAATACGCATCACGTGCATGGTCGGCCCATTCGCGGTCCATTTCCGGGTCGCGAGCAAGTCGTTTTCGGCATGGGGTGCTTCTGGGGCGCGGAGCGCAAGTTCTGGTCGCTGCCGGGTGTCGAGACCACCGCCGTCGGCTACGCTGCTGGCGTTACACCCAATCCCAATTATCGCGAAGTGTGTTCGGGAATGACGGGCCACAACGAGGTGGTATTGGTCGTTTACGATCCGGCGCAAATCAGCCTGGAGCAGCTGCTGCAGGCGTTCTGGCAAAGTCATGATCCAACCCAGGGAATGGCTCAGGGTAATGATCGTGGCACTCAGTATCGTTCGGGCATCTATCTTGCCGACCCGGCTCAGCGGCTCATTGCCGAGCACAGCCGCGATTCGTATCAGCAGCGTCTGCGCGCCGCTGGATTCGGAGCGATCACCACTGAAATACTGGAAGCCCCACCGTTTTATTACGCCGAAGACGATCACCAGCAGTATCTCTCCAAGAACCCCGGTGGCTACTGCGGGCTTGGCGGTACGGGCGTCAGTTGCGCGATCGGTACGGACGCCTGAATCATGTTGTTTGCAGGCTGTGCCATCCGAAAACTGAAAATGTTCTGGGTCACGCTGTTGTTCCATGCGGTGGTGACTTCAGCCTCCGGCGCAGAACCGCGACGTGTCGCGATCACCGTCGATGATTTGCCCTGGGTCGAGTTCGCGATCAGCAGCGAGGCCAACGTACGCGAGCGTCACCAACGCTTGGTGACCGCGCTGGAACGGCACCACAGCATGGCCATCGGCTTCGTCAATGAAGACAAGCTCTATCGCGAAGGTAAATTGGATCCCGCACGCCGGCAGATGCTGGCGGACTGGCTGAGCCACGGACTTGATCTGGGCAACCACACTTACGGTCACCCCTGGCTGCACGCCACGCCGATCGCTGACTATGAGCTGGCAATTACCC
>JANMSL010000759.1:0-3747 GCA_031389245.1 Lysobacterales bacterium
AATCGCTGTTCAAACAAGCCGACGCCGGGCTGGACGAGGGCGATGCGGGACCGGCGAATGAGTTGATCGAGGCATTGAACGCGCGCGATCTGGTCGACGCGCGTGCGCATTTGCTGGCCGGGCGCAGGGCCTTGCTGCAGCAGATCACACCGCTGCTGCAGGAAGCCGCGGAACGCATGACCAAATTGGCCTACATCGAGCCAGACAACGCCAATGCGCGCTCCAGCTATCGTGCCGTGCTGGCCCTCGATGCGCGCAATCGAACTGCCCTCAAAGGTATGGTGGCGATCGAGTCGCATCTGCTGGATGCGGCGTTGACGGCGGCGTCTGGCGAGGACTTTGCCAACGCCGAGCGACTCTGGAGCGAAGCCTCTGAGCTGAAGACGGGATCCGAAACCGTGCTCAGTGCCAAGGAGCGCATTGACGATCTGAAGAGCCGCCACGCCGCCGGACTGATGGCGCGCGCAGAAACCTCGTTGGCCGCGCGCGACGTTGCCGGTGCGCGCATTCTGCTCGAACGTGCCGCCGAGCTGGGCGCGGACGCGGAATATGTAGGCACACTGACCAAATTGCTGGACAACGCCAATCTCTACGGACGCTTCCAACCGGGCGAGCGCATTCGTGACCCATATAGCGACAGCAGCGGTGAAGGGCCGAGTCTGGTTGTCGTTCCGATCGGCGCATTCGATGCCGGCGCGAGTGAATCCGATGCGGCCAGCAAGCCCAGCGAATTGCCAGCGCATCGCGTGCAAATCCTGCGTCCGTTTGCGATGGCGGCCAGTGAGATCACGGTCGCGGACTTCCGCCGCTTTGTGCGCGATTCGGGCTACGTCACCGTGGCGCAGCAACAAGGCTCATCGCGTTTTTACGAAGAGCAGAGCGGGCGCATCATCAGCCACAAAGGTATTGACTGGGAGAAAGATTATTCCGGCGGCAAGGCCAGGCCCAACGACCCGGTGGTGCATGTTGCCTGGCGTGATGCCGAGGCCTATGTGGCGTGGCTGACGGCCAAGACCGGCATGCGCTATCGCCTGCCTTCGGAAGTCGAGTTCGAGTACGTGCTGCGCGCCGGCAGCAAGAGCGCCTATCCGTGGGGAGAAAACGCTCCGCCCAGAGGCGCGGGCAATCTCACCGGCGACGGTGATCGTTCGCGCAGCAAGCGTCAGTGGGACAACACTTTCAAGCAGTATCGTGATGGTTATTGGGGCCCGGCGCCGGTAGCGCAGTTTGCTGCCAATCCATTCGGGCTGTTCGATTTGGTCGGTAATGTTTCAGAATGGGTGGAAGACTGCTGGCATGAAAATTACCTGCGCGCGCCAGCGGATGGCGCGGCTTGGGTCAACCGTGGCTGCGGCAAGCGCGTTGTGCGCGGTTCGTCCTGGGGCAGCGCCCCGGAGCAATCACGTTCGGCGTTCCGCGCCAATGCCAATGAAGACACGCGCAGCGCGCGCATCGGGTTTCGCGTCGTGCGCGAGCTTTGATGCGTGGGGCGCGGAAATACATGATGGCTGGATACTGGCCAAGCTTTCCAAACAATTGAACGCGGGCTGGGCCGATGGTCTGGCATACAATGCGGCAGACGGCAGCAGACAGCGCCGGTGAGACGGAGAAACGCAGCATGGGTCCTTTTGGTCGCGGTGGTTCGGCAGATTCTCGTTACGGGCAGGGCGGCCAACGTCGCGGTGGCGTGCGCTGGTGGGTACTGCTCGTGTTCGGCGCCTACCTCGGCTACTACTATTTCAGCCATCGCCAGGATGCGGCCTTTACCGGGCGCAAGCAGATGCTTGATGCGAGCATGGACCAGGAAGTTGCACTCGGCCTGCAAAGCTTCGAGCAGATTCTCAGCGAGTCGAAACTGGTGCGCGATCCGAAAGTCGTGCAGCCCATCGAGGAGATCGCCCGCCGCCTGATCGATGTCGGACCGCGGGTGGAGCAGGCCCTGGCGCAGACCAAGGGCATCAAGGTCAACACCGAATGGGACAAGTTCGAATGGGCAGTGGCGGTGATCGATTCCGAACAAGCCAACGCGTTCTGCCTGCCCGGCGGCAAGATGGCGGTGTACACCGGCATTCTGCCGGTGGCGAAAAATGCGGATGCATTGGCGGTGGTGATGGGCCATGAGATCGCGCACGCGCTGCTGCGTCACGGCTCAGAGCGCATGGCGCAACAGAAGCTGATGCAGATCGGCACCGTCGCCGCCGGTCTGTCGACCAGTGACATGGATCCGCGCCAGCAGCAAATGGTGATGGCGGCTCTGGGTGTTGGCGCCACGTACGGAATCATGCTGCCGTTTTCGCGTGATCACGAATCGGAGGCTGACTATGTTGGGCTGATGTTGTCGGCGGCGGCTTGCTACAACCCCGAAGAATCGATCGGACTTTGGGAACGCATGAGCGCCGGCGGCGGCCAGCGGCCACCGGAGTTCATGTCCACGCATCCGAGTGGTTCGACACGCATCAGTCAATTGCAGGGATGGATGGACGAAGCGCGCGCAATGCAGGCACAGTTTTGCAAGTAGCAGCTGGCCGCGCCCGTCGCGTGCAACGCAGCTGCGCCGCTACATCCGGAACACGCCAAAGCGCCCCTTCTCGATTGGGGCGTTGAGGCTCGCCGATAGCGCCAGACCGAGCACGCGCCGCGTATCGGCCGGATCGATAACACCATCGTCCCACAGCCGCGCGGTCGCATAGTATGGGTGGCCCTGGCGTTCGTACTGGTCACGAATGGGCGTCTTGAACTGCTCCTCTTCGTGTTGACTCCAGCTAGCGCCAGCACCTTCGATGCCGTCGCGTTTTATGGTCGCCAGCACAGATGCGGCCTGCTCCCCGCCCATGACGCTGATACGCGCGTTCGGCCACATCCAAAGAAAACGCGGCTGATAACCTCGGCCGCACATTGCGTAGTTACCGGCGCCGAAACTACCGCCGATGATCACGGTGAATTTTGGTACATGCGAGCAGGCCACGGCGGTCACCATCTTGGCGCCATCCTTTGCAATGCCTGCGTTTTCGTATTTCTTGCCGACCATGAAGCCGGTGATGTTCTGCAAAAACACCAGCGGGATGTCGCGCTGATTGCACAGCTCGATGAAGTGCGCGCCTTTCAGCGCCGACTCGGCAAACAGGATGCCGTTGTTGGCGATGATCCCGACCGGGTATCCGTGGATATGGGCAAAGCCGCAGACCAGGGTCTTGCCGAAGCGTGCTTTGAATTCCTGGAACTCTGAAGCATCGACGATGCGCGCAATGATCTCGCGGATATCGAACGGGTGGCGGGTATCGCGCGGCAGCACGCCGTAGATTTCTTCGGCGGCATAGAGTGGATCGATCACCGGACGCGTCGCCACTGACAACTGTTTGCGGCGATTGAAGTGCAGCACGATGTCGCGCGCGATCGCCAGAGCGTGCTGGTCGTTTTCGGCAAAGTGATCGGTGACACCGGAGATGCTGCAATGCACTTCAGCGCCGCCGAGCGATTCCGCGTCGACGATTTCGCCAGTGGCAGCTTTCACCAGCGGCGGACCACCGAGGAAAATGGTGCCTTGCTCGCGCACGATGATCGATTCGTCGCACATTGCCGGTACGTATGCGCCACCGGCCGTGCATGAACCCATCACCACGGCGATCTGCGGAATATTCTGCGCCGATAGGCGCGCCTGATTGTAGAAAATCCGACCGAAGTGTTCGCGATCGGGAAAGACTTCGTCCTGCAGCGGCAGAAAGGCGCCGCCAGAATCAACCAGATAGA
>JANMSL010000761.1:0-5943 GCA_031389245.1 Lysobacterales bacterium
CGCCCGCTGCGCGGCTCGCCCCCCCTGTGCGGGGCCCGCGCCGCCCCCCCTCCCACTAGCCGCCACCCACAATCCAACGCCCCGCCCCCCCCCCCGCTCCCACATCACCTGGCACGACGAGATTCAGGCGCTGCGCGGCGATGCCGATCTGCACCGACTGTCCAGAGACAAACTCGATGCAGTCGCTCTCGATGCCGTCGGCGAAGATCACTCCACCCTCGCCCATTTCCGAGACCACGCGCAGTGCCGCGCGACTATCGACCGAACCGAAATTCAGTGCCGCGCCAGATGCGACCGAAGGCCAGGGCTCGCGCACGAACCAGGCGAGGCGTTGCTCGATGGGCGTCGGCATGGGCTGCGCAATGCCGCGCTGGGTGACGATGGAACGCGCCCAGCCGGTGCTGCCGGTGCCGGTGGCGACGATCAGACCCGAAGATGATTGGCGCTCTTCGACATTGAGCACGCGCAATCGATAACGCGCCGATTGGTGGCTGCGATGGCCGACGAAGATTTCGTTGAGCGCCAGCAAGCGTTGCCCGTCCTCGCGCTGTGCCTCGGCCAGCACCCGCGCCTCCACTCGAAAGCGCGTGTCCTGCGCGGCGCACCAGTCGATCAAGCTGCCGCTGGTGGCCGGGGCATGCGGGCACAGCACACCATCGTAATGCGCCGGATCGGGGTTGATGCCAAAGGCAAGCTGACCGTGCAGGTACTTGGCGACGTTGGCCACCAGTCCGTCCTGGCCGACGATCATGACGCCATCGTCGGGCGCAAACAGGAAGCGATCGAGATCATCGCGAGCCACGCGCACGTAGGGCAGATGCGTCGGCAGGGCAGACACGGCAAGACGCAGCCCATCTTCAAGGCGCTGATGCAGTTGCTCGAACCAGTCGATCGACTCGCTGCGCGACTGCAAATGGAATCTAGCCTGGCCATAAGTGCCAAAGCGCTGGATCAGTTGCTCCAGCGGCGTCGGTCGCGTGACAATCACCACGCGTGTGATGCGCGTGCCCATGCCGGGTGTCCGCTTACTTGCCCGTGGCGTCTGGGTTGGGCAGCTGGCCCAGCCAGTTCTGGAAGTTCTGTGCGAGCAGGTCGGGCGTGATGTTGATACTGCCAACGCTGTGGATATTTTCGGCGAACCGCGCCATGACCAGGCCAAGCGCAGCCTGACTCGGCGTCGCCTTCCAGATGTTGTGGCGGGCCTGATCTTCTTCCAGGCGGGCCGCGGCCAGGCTGCGCAGCGCCGTGGCCTGGGCCTCGGCATCGAGCGTGGTGCGTTTGGCGTTTGCGGCACTGATCAGACCCAGGCGTTCGCTCTCGGCGATCACCTTGGCATGCTCTGCCGCGGCATTCTGTCGCACCTGGGTCAGCGCATTGTCGCCGCGTTGCTTGATCAGCTGTTCCTGCTTGCGCTCCAGCTCGAGTTCGGTGGCCAGCTCGTTTTCCTTGATCGCGCGTTCCTTCTCCACGGCTTGCGCTCGACGTTGAAACGTGGCCTCGTCGGCCTTGCCCTGGATCGCTTCGCGGGTCGGCGTCTGCAGCGCCTTCTCGACCTCGGCCAAAGGTGAAATCTGGTCGATCACTACGCCAACCAGAGCCAACCCCATCGCCGCGATCTCGGCGTCCTGGCCAAGCGCGTGCCACAGCGCGCTGCGCATTTTTTCCGAGCCTTCGCGCAGCGCTTCTTCCAGCGTGGCACCGGCCAGATAGTTGCGCGTCGGGGTCAGCGCACGCTGCATCCATAGCGTGGCAATGGCCTCGAGCGGGCGTTCGGTCCAGGTGCCGGTATCAATGCCAATCGAGAAATTGATGCGTGATACTGCCTTGGCCGGATCGGCTACCCGATAAATCACCGTGCACTGCAGCTTCACCGCCTGATAGTCGCGACTGCGTTCGTTGAGTACAAAAGTGGTCGAGATATCCTCCACCGGCACCTGCGCCAGTGCGGCACTGAGTGGCGAGAACCAGTACGCAATCCCGACACCACTGCGGCTCAGCTTGCCGGCGGTAAAATGCAGCACGAACTGGTTGGGCTCGGCGCGCAGGTGGCGCAGGAACGAATAGCGCGTGATCGTGGCCATGGCTGATCTCACAGAAGCGGGTTGGTGAGGGCGCCCGGCCGAGTGGCCGTGGGCAGCCGCAAGTGTACGCGAGGCCGGTTCGTGCAACACGAAATCCCGGCGTACACTGTCGCCCCATGACCAAGCGCCGCCAAGACCCGCACACGACGCAGCGCCTGCGAATTCCGGTGGGCGATCTGTCGCGACCGGGCGCGCGTCTGGTAGTGATCCATGGCGAGAGCCTGGGCCTGTGCGTCGAACTGATCGACAAACCCGTGACCATCGGTCGTGCACCCGGCTGCGAAATGCAAATCGATCACCGCAGTGTGTCGCGCATGCATTGCACGGTGTGGTCCGAAGCAGGCCAGTTTCACGTGCGCGATTTGGGTTCGACCAACAAGACGCTGGTCAACGAGCACGCCGTTGACAAAAGCGAATTGAAGGACGGTGACAACATTGCCGTCGGCGAGATCGTGTTGAAGTTTTTGCGTCGCGAGAGTCTGGAGGATCGCTATCACCAGGCCATGGTTGAATTGGCCACGGTGGATACGCTGACCCAGTTGCCCAATCGCCGCGTCTGGCGCGAATCCCTGGAGCGGGCCGTGCTGCAGGCGCAGAGCGGTGTCGGACTCAGTCTGGCGTTCATCGATCTGGACCATTTCAAGCGCATCAACGACGAGCTGGGACATCTGGCCGGCGACGAGGTGCTCAAGGCAGTTGCTGCGGTGATCCGCAATTCGTTGCTGTCCGGATTTGCCGCAGGGCGTTTGGGCGGCGAAGAGTTCGCGGTCATCCTGCCGCTGTCGCTGCGCCAGGCCGCCGACTATGCCGAGCTGTTGCGCCGGGCAGTTGAAGACCTGAGCGTCGAACTTCCCACCGGGCCGCGCAAGATCACCACCAGCGTCGGCGTTGTGCAATGGCAGCCGGGCATGCAGACCACAGCCGATTTCATGCGCGCAGCCGATGCCGAACTTTTTCGAGCCAAGGCCGCGGGGCGCAACCGGGTGTGCGTGCGTGCACTGAGTTAGAGGGGCAGAAAACCCACTGCGCTACCAGGTGCCGATATTGGGCATCGACAGCCAAGGTTCTCGCGGCGGTAAGGCGTCGCCCTGTTGCAGTAGTTCGATCGACACCCGATCGGGGCTGCGCACGAACGCCATGCGCCCATCACGCGGCGGGCGGTTGATCACCACGCCGACATCCAGCAATCGTTGGCAGGTTGAGTAGATATCGCGGACTGCATAGGCGAGATGGCCGAAGTTGCGCGCGCTGCCGTAATCCTCATCGTCCCAGTTCCAGGTCAGCTCGACCTCAGCCACGCCCTGCTGACCTGGCGCCGCGAGAAACACCAAGGTGTAGCGTCCTTTCTCGTTGACGCTGCGGCGTACTTCCAGCAGTCCAAGTGTGTTGCAGTAGAAGTCGAGCGAGGCGTCAAGATCACGCACGCGGACCATGGTGTGCAGATATTTCATGGGTTGGATTCGCTCACTTGTTCCTGAATCTGTACAAGGACAGCGGCGTCGCCTGCCCGATCCTGACGCGCGGCACTCAACGGCCGCGGAACACCGGTTCGCGCTTCTCCATAAACGCGCGCATGGCTTCGGCGAAATCTTCCGACTGCATCAGCATGCCGTTCAACGTCGCCGCCTCGCGATTACCGTGTGCAATGCCGGCAGCGTTGCGCGCGTTGAGCACTTGCTTGATGCCGGCAACGACCAGGGGTGGGTTGGCGGCTATGCGCACTGCGATTGCACGCGCCCGATCCAGTAGCGCCTGGCCATCATCGACGACCTCAGTGACCAATCCGATGCGTGCTGCAGTGGCAGCATCGATCTCATCGCCGGTCAGTGCCAGCTGTCGTGTCCAACCTTCGCCGACCAGGTGCGGTAGGCGCTGGATTCCACCCAAGTCCGACACAATGCCGACCTTGACCTCGCGCAGCGCAAAGCGCGCGCGCGTCGAGGCGATGCGAATATCACTGGCGACGATCATCTCGATTCCGGCGCCAATGCACCAGCCATCCACTGCGGCAATGACCGGCAAACGGCTGGCTGCCAGCGCCTCAAATCCCGCTTGCATGCGTTTTGCCTGGGCGATAATTGCCGGGCGACCGGCCGCGCCATCGTTGAGCAGCGAGGACATTTCCTGCGCCATGCCGGGCAAATCCAGTCCATAACTGAAGTGATCACCGCTGCCATACAGCACAATGGCGCGCAGGCTGGCATCCGACTCCAGTTCGGCGACGGCCTGCGGCAACTCGCGCCAGAAGTCCGGGCCCATGGCATTGCCGCGACCGGGGCCGAGCAAAACCAGTTCGGCGATGCCAGCGCTGGACGATTCTATTCTGAGCGAGCGGAAAGCAGACATGGTGAATCTCCGGGCTACTGAACTCACGCAATGCGAGCGAGTGACGTCGGTGCTGGTGCTGCGCTTGGCTGGCAGCTCGGACCGAAGCGCGCTCGCGCTTTCACTTCGAGGCTTGCGCGCGCTTGGCAAACCAATGCGCCAACTCATCGATCAGGCGCGACAAATCGGCTTGCTCGTCCTGGCTCAATTCTGCCGCGCGCGTCTGCCAACGTTGGCGCGGGGTCGTGGTCGAATTCGAGTCCGTGTCGAGGTCCTTGATGTCCATATCCCGGGTGTCCACGACCGAGGTGGCCATCAACGCTTCGACGCGCTGCAACCAGGCGCTGGCATGCGCGTCGAGCGAGTCACGATGCAGATTGCGCAGTCCCAGCGCACACGCTTCAAAAGCATTGGCAATGGAGTCGGCAATGCCATCCGGATGCGGCAACATCAGGCAGCGTCGGGCTACTGAGAATTTTTCTACTTGACGCAGGAATTCCATGGGTTTGCTCCGCTCGGGCCGTGCAGCGATGTAGCACGGGCGACCGTTCTGACTCAAGCGGGCGTTGGCCGCGGGATCCTATGCGGGTGTCACTGCGACTCAACTGCCACGCCGACTGCGCATGAAATCGAGCGCCCCTTCGAGCACCAGATCGTCGCTCTGGGCGCAACTGGAGCCTTGCAGATACATCTCCGGATTGAACGCCAGCAACGCGCATTCGTCCAGTGCCTCCTGCAACAGCTGCGCCGCCTGCAAGGATTCAGTGCTGCCTTCCTGGCGCAGGGCGCGGATATCACGCTCAGCCTGTTCGAGCCATTGCTGCCTGATGAGAATGTGCTGCGTATCCATTTGGCGCTCCGTCCAGAAATGCGCCGAAGGCCGGGCCCACGATCGGGCGACACTTCGGTCAGTCTGGTCACAGGATGTCGGCACGCAGCGCCGAAACCCATAGCAGAAATCCGGAATTCGTCTGGGAAATATCCTAGATGAAAGTGCGACTTCGTCGGAACCGCGTCGACCTGGCGCTGCAGCGCCAGGTCGGCGTGTGGTTTACCAAGCTACTTCAAAGCCTAGTCCAAGACGATTGACGGGGACGTGGATCAGGTCATAGCGGTCGAAATTGAGACTCAGGTTGAAGCGTTCATTGAACGCATAGCCGATGCCGATTCCGTAGTACGGGTCGGTTTCGGAATCTGAGCCTGCGTCCCAGCGCAACACACCCGCACGCGCCTGCCCAAACAGCCCGCTATCACCAAACGGGACCCGGCCTGCCAGGCCCAGTTCAACGCCGTTGATCTCAAGCGGGGGCACCACAACTGCGCCGCAGACGAAACCAGGGCGGCAGCGAAAACTGAAATCACCAAGATCGCTGTAGCCCGCCTCAACTGCCAGCCAAGGCAGGAAGCGCCAGCCCAGGCTGAGGCCCTGGCTTGTTTCCGAATCGCTGTCATAGAACGTCGGATTGGACAGATCGGAACGACCGACGCTGGCGCGGGCATAGAACTGGGTGTCGTTGACGGAACCGGTGTCGTCGGC
>JANMSL010000418.1:0-4081 GCA_031389245.1 Lysobacterales bacterium
ACGGATAAATTCCGCATTATTGTATTTTCACCTTGATAAACCAAGGTCCCTATATAATTATCCTCTAATTCAAACCTTTGAAATATCCAAGGTTTGGAGCATCTTGTCCGGGGACCAAGATGCCACTATTTCTTGGCGGCACTATGGGGAAATCCCATGGGCGCAGAAGTTCGGTTTTCTGTTTAGTGCTACTTATGCAATAAAGCCTGGCGCTTTCGCAAGTGATAATTGCTGTGCTCTTTCCGCCGTTGCGGAGGTCGTAGCTCATCAGCGGCATCATCTTTCCGTTGTATGGAAGCGGACTGCCTTTGAGGCCGTCTACTGTGTGCCGGGAAACAACAACCCACGGCCGTTCGGCTCGTTGCATCTGCTGAACAGCGGACTTGGCGTGAGCCGCCTGAGCCTTGGCGTGCGTGACCTGAAGGCTGACATAGACAACGGCCGCAGGAAACCTGGACACCCAAGTTCTGACCACTCAGCCCGCCGGTTAGCGACACGGCACCAACCGCACGGCGGCACAACGCGGAGCCGCGCTGATGCCGGTTAATCGCTGTCAGGGCTCGAAGCCGCTCCTAAAGATCGGGTCGGCAACCGGAATGGTGCTGGCACGCCGATAGCGCAGCAGATGCGCACGGCGATGGTTGAGCAGGTCAGGACCGGAGGTGGCTACCACCAGGAACAGATCCGGGGATTCGATCACGATGCGGTGGTAACTCACACTGTCCTGCCCGAGCGGGAGCTGTCCGGTGTTGATAAAACCGGAAGCAAATGCGCCATCGGACAGACGCAAGGGAAAGAGACTGGCGTGGGCGTCATCGACGCCAGCTTGAATGGTCAGCGAGGAATGCGTGATCAGTGCCACGCCGTCGCCCTCAAGCACGGCCGTCCCGCCCGCGCGCACCTCGACGTTGCTGAACCCGACCGTGCAGCACGGGTTCAGCCAGTTCGGGTCGTAGGTTCCTTGGTCAGTAAGGCGCTGAACGTATTCGCGGCGGCTGGTGCCCTGGGGGGTCGTAAGGGTCCAGTCCATATTGACAATGATGCGACCATCGTTTTGCCTCGCCAGCCCGCGCACATCGCAGCGGATGTTGCCCGGAGTGTCGGTAAAGCTGTTGATATAGGCGACGCCATTGTTGCCGAAGCTGGGATCGCGCTGGCCGTCGCCCAACAGACGCACGACGATGCAGGCACCGTCGTCGGTGTTGTTCAATCCGAAAGTGACGCCACCACCGATCAAGATGCGCCCGAACGGATCGTGCGTCACCACATTAGCGCGCGCTCGGCGCGCCGGTGGGAAGATCGTGTAGGGATTAGGATCGATCACCTGCTTGCCATTGCCGTTGAGGCTACTATCCAGGCCGCACTGCGGCTGAATGCGCGCCACGCCGATGCGGGTCTCGCCGCCAGCGGTACTGAGTGTGCCGACCATCACCTGGCGACCGAACGAGTCCTGTGTCAACGCCCCCATGACGTCGTTCATCGCCGACGGTGGTGCCAGATCGAAAAATACCTGCTGAACAAAAGTGCCGTTGCATGCGTTGTAACCGGCAGAGCCATCGCTCAGGGAGCGCCTGATCATGAAATCGATGTCGCTGCTGCTAACCGAATAGCTCGTGCCCAGGCTCAACGAGTTGTCCGTTGACAGCACCAGACCGGCCAGATTCCATACCGAGCGCGTGAACGGCGTGTACGGTCCCGCGCCGGGCGAGGCCGGCGTGATCTGCCCGTTCGCCTCGAACCAGTTGACTGCCGCGACTTGATCGCTTCCAGCGCGAAGCTGAGTCGCCACGGCCCATTTGCCATCGGGCAGTTGTGTCGCCCAGGCGTCGACCGCATCCCACTGATAGCCGTTGCTGATCGGCCATTCGTAGGTCGCAACGCCATTGCTACCGAACCCAGGGTCGAGGACAAATGTCTGCGCCAACGGGTTGCCGCAGAGCACAAGTGCAAGAGCGAAGATAGCTCCGCGTCCGGCCGTGCGCGGTGACGCGAAGAAATACGACATGAAAGTCTCCAGCATCGGCAATTTAAAGTGTGCCGGTAATCATGGGTACGCATTTCGATGGGAAGAATCATCACCGCCCTCAGAACGCGGAGCGCCTGCGGGAAAATCGCGGTAGGTATGGCATTTCTTCAAGCGAATTCTCAAGCGCTGCCATCGGAACATCGGCGACGATCGGGTGGGGCAAATCCGCTGCGGCGTCCGCCCGTGTGCGCGCTGAGGTGATCCTTGAGATGCCACCTTGCAGACAATGGATCTCGATGCACCCCACCGCGCTATGCGCGCGACAATCTTGCCGCCAGGCCGCCATGGCGGATTAAAAACAGTGGGGAAACCTCAGTCACTGACCCCGTTTTTCACTGGCCCCGTTTTTCCCCTCGACAGGTGCGTTACACGAGATCGAACGAATCAGAGCGATTGATAGTTTTGGTCACTGAAGTGCGTATTCAATAGCTGAACAGACCATCGCGCCTTGCGATTTCGCTAGGAGAACGTCTCATGTGGAAACCCGGCTTTCTTCTCAGTGCTGCGCTGACTATGGGTCTGGGCGCGGCCGGCGTTGCGCGCGCGGATATTCTGGCTGGCCGTATTGGCGCCACCGGCACCACTGAACTCAATGTTGTGACGATCTTCGGTGATGCGATGAATGGCGATACCGCGCCGCTGGCGCTGCTGGGTGGCACAGCGACGACGATGAATACCGCCAGCCGTTTGGTTTACGACCCGGCCGAGCACACCATTCTGATCGCCGATTTCTATGGCCAGCAGGTGCTGGTGTTCGATGCCGCCGCGCGACTCAACACGGCGCCGCTGCGCAGCTTCTCCAATGCGATCCTCGGTCAGGTGCGCGAGGCCGTGCCGATCAGCGCGCATAACGAGTATGCGGTGATCAATTCGAGCTCAATCAGCTACTTTCCGCGCACTGCAAGCGGTGGCGTCTTCGCGCTGCGCCGAAGCAACTATCTTCCGAGTCTGATCAACAATCTCAGCGGCCTGATCTACGTGCCAAATACTGATGAGGTGGCGATCGGCGACTACGCCGACCTCGGTGGCGGCCTGAGCGAGGGCGAGGTGCTGTTCTTCGCGCGCTTGGACTCCGGCGACGTGGTGCCAACGCGCCGCATCGCCGGCGCGCTGACCCAATTGGGCGACGGTGTCAGCGGTTTGGCGCGCGATCCGCAGAGTGGCGAAATCTATGTGCTCGCCTACCAAGTCGTTGCCGCCGAGACAATCCATCGCCTACTGACCTTTGCTGCCAATGCCGACGGAAATATCGCGCCGCTGCGCTCGATCGCCGGCCCGGCAACGTTGATGGACAACTCCTACAACTTATCGTTCTATGCATTTCGCAACGAGCTGCTGGTCACCAGCGCTGCCAATAGCGGCGGCATCCCACGCATTCTCGGGTTCCCACGTACTGCCGATGGCGACGTCGCACCAACGCGCAATATCGGTGGCAGCAGCACAGGTGTTGTTCCGGGCAACGGTTGGTTTGGTGTCGTTGGCGTGCCGTTGGAGCTGGTGTTTGCTAGCGGTTTCGAATGAATAGCCATTGAACTGGTAGCGATGGCTGGGCGCAACCCGCTGGGAAGTCAAAACCTGGACACCCAAGTTCTGACTGGATGAAACCTGGACGAATGAAACCTCCATACTCAAGTTCTGGTAACTCAGATGCGACACCCAATGGGCGAAAGATCAACCCAATTGCGGTTCGTGTAAATCAGCTGTGCTCGGCAGGTGCGGAGACGGACGCGGGAACAAGCGCACCCAGCGCTCGGCCACTTCCAGATCCGACCACAAAGCGGCCACGTCCGGCAACGTTTGCACGACGACACGCAAATGATTGCTCATCACTGCGTATCCCCAGATCGAGACCGCGAAGATTTCGCCTACTTCGCGCAGACGATCTTCCACCCACCGCCGACGATGCTCGAACGAGCGGCCGGTATAGCTGTCCTCACCGCACAGGAAGGCACGACGCACACAGCGTGATACGCAGTGAAACACACCGGGCGCGCCGGGCGGTGCAAGCGATGAGCGCGGGTAAGTCATGCGGCAAAGACTGGCAGCGTCTGTGCC